>DATMBT010000240.1:0-3166 GCA_035559475.1 Gemmatimonadaceae bacterium | reverse complement strand
CGACCACAACAGAATGCGCGCGTTTCATGAGTGTCTCCCTGTTGTTCCGTAATCCGCCATCCGCCATCCGCCATCCGAAATCCGCCATCTAGCGTCCTTCCGGCAAAGCAAAAGCGACGTATGTCCCGCCAGACGGTGCGTCATTCTTCCCACCACCACACGCAATCACGACGAACTGGCGGCCGTTCACCATGTACAGCGACGGCGTGGCGTTGCCCGCGAAGGGAAGTGTCGTTTCCCAGAGCAGCTTGCCCGATGCCTTGTCGAAGACGCGGAACTTGTTGTCGTACGTCGTCGCTCCAATGAAAAGCAAGCCGTTCGCCGTCACGACAGGCCCGCCGTAACTGTCGCTGCCGGTGTTGCGAATCCCCTGGGCCGCGAGCTTCGGGTATTCGCCGAACGGAATCGACCACCTGATCGTGCCCGCATTGAGATCGATCGCGTTGAGCGTGCCCCACGGCGGCGTGATCGGCGGGTAGCCGTCAGGATCGAGCCAGATCTTGAGGCCCGTGCTGCGGTACTTGAGGAAGTTCGGGTTATTCGCGGACGTATCGGCGACGTCCTTGCCTGTTATGAGGAAGTTTGCGAGTGCGTTCACCGAGTTGTTGTCGAGCGACGCCGCAAAGCCGGGCATCTTCCCGGTCCCCTGCCCGATCACCTGCACCAGTTGTTCGCGCGTTCGCCTCGTGGACACGCCGACGAGCGACGGAGCATCTCGTGAACCTTTGAGGTCGTCGCCATGGCAGCTCGCGCACTGTGATCCGTAGAGTGACTTGTCACTGCGCGGTACCAGTCGCTGCAGCCACGGCATCTCGTTCGAGTTCACGTAGAGGAGCGCGGTCGCTGGATCGAACGCCGGCCCGCCCCACTCACCACCCCCGTCCACGCCTGGGAAGGTGATGTTGCCCTCGAGGACTGGTGGGTCGTACATCCCGCTCTTGTACCGTTTGAAGTCCGCCAGCGCCGCCGCGTGCGCTTCCGGCGTTCGACGCGTCAGCATCTCTTCCGTGAGATGTTGCCGAGTGAACGGCGGAGGCAGTGTGGGATATGGCTGGGTTTCCGCGGTGCGTTCGCCGTCCAGCGTTGACGGCGGAACCTTGCGATACTCGATCGGGAACAGTGGCGTCCCCTTCGTGCGCTCGAAGACGTAGACGTATCCGGTCTTTGTGATCTGCGCGACGGCGTCTACGGGCCGACCATTTCGAGTGACCGTCACCAGCGTCGGTGCTGCGGGAAAGTCCCAGTCCCAGAGGTCGTGTTTCACCGCCTGGAAATGCCACAGGCGTTTTCCTGTACGCGCGTCGAGAGCGAGCAGCGTGTTCGCGAACAGGTTGTCGCCGATCCGGTTCGACCCATAGAAGTCGAAGGACGCCGAACCGGTCGCGGCGAAAACGATTCCGCGTTGGGTGTCGAGCGTTACGCCCGACCAGGCATTCGCGCCGCCGGAAACTTTCCACGCGTCAGGCGACCAGGTGTCGTAGCCGAATTCGCCCGGATGCGGAATCGTATGAAACACCCATCGCAAGGCGCCCGATTTGATATCGAAGGCGCGAATGTGTCCCGGCGTCGAAGGCAGTGCTTCAGGCACGGTGCTGCCCATGATGAGCAGGTCGCCGAACACAACGCCTGGACTGCTCGCGTTGACCGAAACGCCAGCCACCGGTCGGCCGAGTCCTTCACGCAGGTCAATCGACCCGCTGTCGCCGAAAGTGAAGATCGGTTTGCCCGTCTTCCGATCAACCGCCCAGAGTCGGCTCCGGTAGTTGAACAGCACGCGATCGCCGGTGACCACAACACCGCGATACCTGAACCGACCTGCCAGCGGTCTGCCCCGGCTCGGATCAAAGCTCCACAACTCACGACCCGTGGCGGCGTCCAGCGCAAACAGGCGCATCTTCGGCGATGTCGCGTACAAGACTCCATCAATCACGATCGGGTTCGCCTGCATTTCCGAACCCTGAAACTCGTCGTGCGTCTCGTACGTCCACGCAATCTGCAGCCGCGACACGTTCGCGGGCGTGATCTGGTCGAGCGTCGAGTAGTGTGTGTTGTCGGTGTTGCCGCCGTACACGGGCCAGTTCACCGTCCGGCCCTGCGCGCTCGCGAGCGCGGGTACGCCGACGAGCAGGAGATTCAGCAGTGGGCGCATGGGTGCGAACCTATGAAACGGCAACGCGTAACGCCAGAAAGCATCACGGTGTTTACCTTCACCAGACTTCGGATCGCCCAGATGGACATTGCTCGGCAGCGCCTTCATCGCACCTTTCTCGTCGACCGCCGATGGACGACGGGGAGCGACGTCGTGCGCGCACTCGGAGCCGTCCAGGCGCAGGATTACGAAGGCGCCAAATGGGCGCTGTCGATGAGGACAACGGCCGCAACCGACGCTGCGATTGAACGCGAGTTCGAGAGCGGCGCCATTCTCCGCACACACGTCCTCCGGCCGACATGGCACTTTGTTGATCCCACCGATATCCGGTGGATGCTGGCGCTGACCGGTCCGCGCGTGATGAAGACGATGGCTACGTACGACCGGAAGCTTGGACTCGACGAGAGGGTGTTCCGCCGCAGCAACGCCGCGCTCACGAAGGCGCTGCGCGACGCAGATCTCACGCGGACGGAACTCAAGGCCGTGCTGGAGCCGAAGGTCGGACCGTTAGGCGGTGGCGTGGCGGGTGTGCAGCGCACCGCGCACCTGATGATGCGGGCCGAGCTCGAGGGCGTAATCTGCAGCGGTCCACGCCGCGGCAAACAGTTCACGTACGCACTACTCGACCGGCGTGTGCGTTCGGCCGCGATATTAGACCGCGACGAGGCGTTGCTCGAGCTCACGCGGCGCTATTTCCGCACTCGGTCACCGGCCACACCGCAGGACTTTTCGTGGTGGTCGGGCCTCCCCATGGCTGATGTGCGCCGGGGAATCGACCTGGCCCGCGCCGAGCTCGAGTCGGTGTCGATCGACAACGTCGCGTATTGGGTCCACGGCGACACACCCAGCCGGGCGAAACCGTCGGCCTGGTTACTGCCTAACTATGACGAATTTTTCATCGGCTACCGGGACCGAAGTGCCATCGGCGTGCGCCTCGACAGCGTGAAATCCGTGACCGGGGGTAACGCGCTGATCGCGAATGTCATCGCGATGGACGGACAACTGGTGGGCGGTTGG
>DATMBT010000239.1:0-4407 GCA_035559475.1 Gemmatimonadaceae bacterium | reverse complement strand
GTCGGATGTCGGATGTCGGAGGCGCGACCGGCCTTGGCGGACTTTCCGCCGCAGGTGGCCTGGCCGGTGAAGGCACGGGAGCAACGGGAGCTGCCGGTGCCTGCGCGGCGAGCGGTGCCGCCGGCGTGGGGATACTCGCTGGTCGCTGTTCGCTGACCGCTTGCTGCCCGCTGGTCGCTGCTCGCTGACCGCTGCCGACGTATTCCACCACATCAGGCTTGCTCACAACGCCACCGCGACCAGTGCCTGTCACGTCGGCCAGGTCCACTCCTTCGTCTCCGGCGAGTCGGCGTGCGCCAGGCGAAGCACGCGGTGACTCCCGTGTTGTGGCAACGGGAGTCGCGGCTGGCGCCGGTGCCGCCGTCGGTTGGGGAGCGGCAGGCGCTGGCGGTGCAGTTGAGGGTCGCGCGGCCGCCGTGCCTGCGGCCGTTTCGTCCAACTCGCCCAACACCGCGCCCAGCGCGACGACATCGCCTTCCTTCTGTGCGCGCCTGACGAGTACGCCGCTTGTGGTCGCTGGTACCTCGACCGTTACCTTATCCGTTTCGAGTTCGACCAGGGTTTCGCCGGCCGACACAGCCTCCCCTTCCTGCTTGAGCCAACGGGAAACGGTGGCTTCGACGATCGACTCACCGAGCGGTGGAACCTTGATCGAGATCATTTCAGAACGGTGGGAGCAGGCAGCTGCTGTCCGGGAAGCTTCGGATTGGGCGCCGGTGAATAATAACCATGGGAGATTGGGTGCGAGCGCTCACGATCGACGCGCACGGCGGCCTCGAACAGTTGCGGTTTCGCGATGATCTCGCAGAACCGTCACTGAGCGCGGATAACGACGTCCGGGTCCGCCTCCACGCGGCGGCGCTCAATCACATCGACCTCTGGACGTTGCGGGGGGTGCCAGGCGTTCGACTGGCGCCTCCGTGGATAATGGGCAGCGACGGCATGGGCGTCGTGGACGCGGTCGGTTCAGGCGTCCAGCGCATCCAGGTGGGTGACACCGTCATGATCAACCCCGGCATCAGTTGCCGGGCGTGCGAATATTGCCTGTCGGGCGACAACCCGCTCTGCCTAAGCTTCCAGCTCCTGGGCGAACACAGGTCGGGAACGCTGACGGACCTCATCGTGGTCCCCGAGGCCAACGTGCGTGCCGTGCCGCCCGAGACCAACCCGGAATCGGCGGCCGCGTTTCCACTGGCCGCACTGACCGCCTGGCGGATGTGCGTCACGCGGGCGCGTGTGGCCCCCGGCGACGAAGTGCTGATCTGGGGCATTGGCGGCGGCGTGGCGCAGATGGCGCTCGCCATCTGCAAGCAGCGCGGCGCGCGCACCTGGGTGACGTCGCGGAGCGACGAAAAGCTGGAACGCGCACGGCTGCTCGGGGCGGACGTGATCCTTCGCCAGGGACCGGGAATCGACATTGGCCGGGAAGTGCGTGCCCAGACGGGCAAGCGTGGCGTCAACGTCGTGATCGACTCCGTGGGGACCGAGAGCTGGAGTCAGTCGTTAGGTGCGCTCGGCAAGCGCGGACGACTGGTCACGTGCGGCGGGACGTCAGGCCCCATGGTCGAAACTGACGTGCGCCGGATGTTCTGGAATCAGTGGACGCTGATGGGTTCGACCATGGGCAGCGACGCGGAATACGACGCGGTCATCGCGGAGTTCCTGTCGGGCCACCTCGTGCCGACCGTGGATTCGGTGCATACACTGGAGCGCGGGGCGGACGCGGTCGCGCGCCTCGACAGCGGGAAGCATTTTGGGAAGGTCGTGGTGAGGATTTCCTGAGGCCGCAGGCCAGGTCCAAGTCCAAGTCCGCCGAGTCACCAGTCACCAGTCACCAATCACTGATCACCAGATGAAGTTTCCGCTTACCACCCGCTACTCGGATTACGACACCAAAGGGCATGTCAACAATGCCTTCTTCCTGACGTATTTCGAGGCGGCCAAGCACCTGTTGTGGCGCGAGGTCTGGAAGCGGCACCCCGACCCGCCGTTTGTCGTTGCGGAAGCGACCGTGCGGTTTCTGTCCCCGGCGATGATTGGTGACCCCCTGGAGATCGACATCTCCACCCGCGAGATCAAAACACGTTCGTGGATCTGGCAGTTCCGGATCACCGACGCGAGGGACGGACGGGCGGTGGCCGAAGGCAGCACCGTGCAGGTGTACTACGATTACACGACGCGCCAGGCCGTTCCGATTCCGGACGATGTCCGCGCCTTGCTGGAGAGTGGCAAAGGTTGACCGACGCGAGGCAATACACGGCAGACGAAGAGCGGGCGATCCGGGAGGCCGCCCGGCGCGGGGAAAAACCTGACTGCCCGCGCTGCAAGGTGGTTCTTACGCCACGGGACATCGGCGGCGGCTCGTTCGGGCTCGGCTACGCGAGACGGAGGGAATGGCTGATCTGCCCTTCCTGTCATCGAAGCGTGTTGTTCGATCGCAAGCGCGGGACAAGGAACTGACGCCAGACCTCCGGTCTCGTAGATTTCGGGCGTGCAGACATTCTCCCAGGATTCTCCCCTGACGTTCGTCGAGCGTCTGCGGGAAACATTCGCGCAGTTGGCCGACGTGATTCCGGCCATGCTCGGCGCGCTCATCATCCTTTTCGCCGGTTACCTGCTGGCGAAGTTGGTCGAGCAGGGCATTGAGCGCCTGATGCATCGGATTGGACTCAACGAAGCGCTCGAGCGCGGCGGCGTCATGGACGCCGTGGAGCGCGGTGGCGCGCACTTCAATCCCACGAAGGTCATCGGAAAGACGCTGTTCTGGATCGTGATGTTCGGCGTGATCGTGGTCGCGGCAACCGCACTCGGTCTCGAATCGCTCGCCGGCGTCTTCACGGAACTGGTTGGATACCTGCCCAGCCTGATGTCGGCGATCGTGATCATGATCGTTGGTATCGTACTCGGGCGGTTCACCGGTGGCCTGATCATGGCGTCCGCCGGCGCGGTGCAGGGAGCCCCAACCCTGGCGAGGGTCGGCCGCTTCGGCGTCGTTATGCTCTCCGTGTTCATGGCGCTGCAGGAACTGGGCATTGGCACCGAGATCGTCACGACCGCATTTGCGATCCTGTTCGGCGCGGTCGCCTTCGGACTGGCGCTTGCGTTCGGCCTCGGCAACCGCGACCTCGCCGGACAAATCACGCGAGCATGGTATGAGCAGTTTCGCGCCGAGAGCGATGCCATCGAACGCGATGTCGCTGAGCGTGAACTGGAAGAGGACCAGCAGCTCGAAGATGCGGAGCAATTGGAGATGATCCCCGTCGGTGAGACGGGCGAAATGACCGCGCGAACCGTACAGCGCCAGTAACCTGAACCACGAGTCCGCTCGCATGACAGCCACTGAGAACTTTGTAACCGAAGCGTCCACGTCGCTCGAAGAACTGTGGATGCCGTTCACGGCGAACAAGGCATTCAAGCAGGCGCCGCGACTGCTCGGATCAGCGCAGGGGATGTACTACATGTCCACGGATGGGCGCTCCGTCCTCGACGGCTGCGCGGGGTTGTGGTGCGTGAACGCGGGGCACGGTCGTGAGCCGATCGTGCGCGCCATCGCGGAGACGGCAGCGAACCTGGATTTCGCGCCGGGCTTCCAGATGGGTCACCCTCTTTCATTCGCGCTCGCGACGGAAGTCGCGAAGCTGATGCCGGGCGACATCGATCACGTCTTCTTCTCGAACTCCGGATCGGAAGCGGTCGACTCGGCGCTCAAGATCGTGCTCGCTTACTGGCGCGCGCGTGGGCAGCCGCAGCGCGTGCGTTTTGTGGGGCGCCAGCGCGCGTATCATGGCGTGGGCTTCGGTGGCATTTCTGTTGGCGGCATTCCGTACACGCGAGCGGCGTTTGAGTCACACTTGCTGCCGCACGTCAGCCACCTGCCGCACACGCACGGGATCCAGGAGAATTTCTTTACCCGCGGGCAGCCGTCGCACGGGGCGCATCTCGCGGACGAACTGGAAACGATCGTTGCGCAGCACGGCGCAGACACGATCGCGGCGGTCATCGTCGAGCCGGTGGCGGGTTCCACGGGCGTGCTGGTTCCGCCGGTCGGTTATCTCGAGCGGTTGCGCGCGATCTGCGACAAGCACGGCATCATCCTCATCTTCGACGAGGTGATCACCGGGTTCGGGCGACTGGGAGCACCGTTCGCCTCACAGCGCTTCGGCGTGCAGCCCGACATGATGACGATCGCCAAGGGCCTGACGAATGGCGCGGTGCCGATGGGCGCCGTCGGCGTGCGTCACGAGATTTACAACACGATCGTGAACGCGACCGCGGGAGGCATCGAGTTCTTCCACGGCTACACCTATTCGGGCCATCCGCTGGCGGCGGCCGCCGGCGTGGCGACGCTCGAGCTCTATCGCGAGGAAGCACTGTTCGAACGTGCGGCCGGGCTGATCCCCTATTGGC
>DATMBT010000238.1:0-4797 GCA_035559475.1 Gemmatimonadaceae bacterium | reverse complement strand
GATCGAGCGCATGCACGACACGGACGGCTCGGCACGCATGATCATCAGGATCGATCCCAAGAACCCGAAGACGATGGTCGTTGACTTCCACTACGAGCACAAACGGCAGCGCCGCACGATCGACCAGCGAAGGGTTTACGAAGCAGGTATGTAAGACCAGCAGGCGTCAGGCGTCAGGGCATCAGGGAAACTCCCTGATGCCTTTTGTTTTTCAACTGTTTCGGAGTGTCAGGCGTAGGTCCGAGGCTATGTATGCGTGTCCTCACACCAAACTGAATCTGATGACCAGGGCCCTGGGACTCGTGTCGGCGATAGCGCTGCTCGCGCTGACCGGGTGTGGCGACGGAATCACTGCACCGAAGTGCGACCAGTGTGACGAATTGCGCGTCCTGACCGATTACGCGGAATATCGGCAAGGGACCTGGATCGCCTTCACGATCAAGAATCGAACGCCGGACGCGCTGCGCTACGACTGGTGCTCCGTGCAGCATGTCGCCCGGACTTCCTCCGATGCGCCCTTCACAGTCAGGTACCTTCCGGCGCGCCGTTGTGGCTTTGGTGCCGGCATAGACGAGGTGCGGGAAAAGATGGTGACCCTGGCGCCCACGGAAAGCACCAGGGACTCAGTATTCCTCTCCGGTGCTGCCTTCCAGGGCCAGTACCGCATCCATCTCTGGCTCGTGGATGAGAGCGGAGTCGCAGACGTTGATAACCCCGTGGTGTCGAATACGGTCGACGTGTTCCCCACGGCGAACCACGCCCTGGTGGGGCGTTAGGCAGCGAGCGGCCAAAGTCAAAGGCCACAGGCCACAGGAAAGGCAAACTCCCTGTGACCTGTGACCTGTGACCTGTGGCCTGTGACTTTGGCTCGTAACCTATCTGAGGGAGGCCACTCCCGGCGGTGCTACCACGACGCGCAGAGTCTGCACCATCTGCTGGCCAGCGACATTGAGCACGACGCGATAATCCGCAGTTACTGCAGGAGCGGGCGGTGCGAATCCCGGTCCGCCTGGTCCACCACGACCACCGCCGCCACCGCCACCGCCACCTCCGCCACCACCACCGGCCCCGCCCCGCCCACCACGTCCGCCACCTCCGGCCAGGGCGCGTGCCTGCGCCGTTGGACTGCCTGACGAGTCAGGCGCCGCGGATGACTCCGCGGGCCGCGGAATGAATCCAGGTGGGAAGCCGGGAACGTTCGACGCCGCGCCACCGCCACGTCCGCCGCGTCCACTGAGGTTGACCTGACCCGTCGGATTCTGCGACATGTTCCACTCGACGCGGTTCATGCCTGCGTTCCCGGGTCCTCTCAGCCGCGCGATGGTGTCACCGGCGGTGCTGACGATCGAGATACGCGCAGAATCCGCGTTGCCAGCCAGGCGGTACGAAATCACCGCGCCCGACGGACCTCCGTCGACCTTCCAGCCCCGGTGCGCACGCATCTCCGACGGCGCTGGTGGCTGGCCGTAGTACAGCGCTACCGCCGGCTGGAACAGGTACGCTGGACGTCCGAGGACATCAGCGTTCATCTGCTGCAGCGGGGCAACGTCGAGGATGTGGATGCCTCGGCCATGCGTGCCTGCGATGAGTTCGCGGTCGCGCGGATGAATCTTGAGGTCATAGACCGGAACCGTGGGCAGTGCGCTACGGAGCGGGAACCAGTTCGCGCCCTTGTTGAGCGACGCGTACACGCCGGTTTCGGTGCCAACGTAGAGCAGGTTCGGGTTCACCGGATCTTCAGCGATCACGTACGACGAACCGGGACGGTCGGTCGGAAGGCCGGCCGAAATTGAACGGAACGTGCGGCCGTAGTCGTTCGACGCGAAGACGTACGGCTTGAAATCATTCATGCGGTGATTGTCGAACGTCACGTAGACCGTCGCGGTGTCATGATTCGAAGGCGCGACCTTGCTCACGTGGGTCAGCGGGGGCACGCCCGCAAAGCGACCACTCAGGTCCTCCCACGTGCCGCCATCGTTCCGGGTGAGCCACACCTTGCCGTCGTCGGTACCGACATAGAGCATGCCGGCGCGGAGCGGTGACTCGTCGATGGTGACGATGGTGCCATTTTCTTCGGCGCCCGTCGCGTCACGGGTAATGCCGCCTGACGCGTCCGTGGCAGGGTTGCCGTCCGCGTCGACACCGCCGGAGATGCGCAGCCAATCCGGGTTCTGTGCCGAAAGGTCCGGCGAAATGGCGACCGCAGCCTCGCCGCGTTTCACCGACTTGAACAGCTTGTTCGCGCCGACGTAGTAGACCATCGGGTTGTGGCGCGAGAGTATGAACGGCGTGTTCCAGTTCCAGCGGTTCGCGGCCATGGGGTCCGCCATTGCGGTGCGCATGCGCTGCCGGATGTCAGCGATCTGCCGTTCCTGTTCGGCCGTGAGGGGTGTCTTGCCATCGCCACGGATCTGGGCAATCTGTCCGGAGAACTGGTTCACGTTCACCGTGCGCGGGCGGAGGTTCACCGTTTCACCGGTCGCGACGTTCCGCCGCGCGACGTTGCCGCCCTGCGATTCGTAGTAGACGAACTCCGGGTTCACCGGGTCCTGCGCACTCTGGAGCCCGTCGGCGGCAAAGATCGCGAACCAGTCCGTCATCTGGAGCTGGCCGTTGCGGCGCCGCGAAATGCCGCACGAGGTGCCGTTGTCCTGCAGGCCGCCACACACGCGATACGGCACCTGGAAGTCGAAGCTGATGCCGTAGAACTGCCCCATCGCGAAGTTGTTCAGGCCATCGTAGGTGCCGCCCTTGTCGTGCGTCTGGAACAGTCCCGCATCGCCGGCCACGATGAAGTGGCTCGGGTCGTTAGGGTTGATCCACATCGCATGATAGTCCTCGTGGATGCCGAGCATCCCGCTGCGCCACGAGTAGCCGCCGTCGTCGGAGAACGCGAAGTCCACCGCCATGCGGTACACGCGATTCGGGTCCTTCGGGTCAACGCGGATCTGCGAGAAGTAGAACGGCCGGTTGTTGATGGTGCTCATCCACTTCCAGGTGTTCCCGCCGTCGGCCGAGCGATAGAGACCGCTCCGGAGGCGCTGCGGCTGCTCTCCGCGGACGCTGTCCGCCTCCACCATGGCATAGACGATGTTCGGGTTGCTCGCGGCGATCACGACGCTGATGCGCCCCTTCGTCGTCTCGGGGAACCCGCCGCCCTTCACCTCGCGCCAGGTGGTCCCGCCGTCACCCGTGCGCCACAACGCCGACCCCGGGCCACCGCTCTTGAGGAAGTGCGGGCCGCGGAGACGCTCGTAGCTCGCCGCAAAGAGGACGTTCGGGTTCCGCGGATCCATCGCGATATCGATGAAGCCGGCCTTGTCGCTGATGAACTTGCTCAATGCCCACGTGCGCCCGCCGTCGGTGGTCTTGTACAGGCCGCGTTCCGGGTTGCTGGCCCACGCGGCGCCTAACGCTGACACCCAGACGATGTCCGGGTTGGTCGGGTGCACGATGATGCGGCCGATGTGCTGGGTCTTTTCGAGCCCGATGGACCGCCACGTGACGCCGCCGTCCGTGGACTTGTACATCCCGTAGCCGGGCTGCATCGAGTTCCGGGAATCATCCTCACCCGTGCCCAGGTAGATGATGTCCGGGTTGCTCGGCGCAATCGCGACATCACCGAGCGACGCGATGGGGCCGTCGTCCCAGAGCGGGATGAAGGTCGTGCCCGCGTTGATCGTTTTCCACAACCCACCCGTGGCGCCGGCCACATAGAACACCTTGGGATTGCGCGGGTCGGCCTCAACGTCGGTGATGCGGCCGGCCATGTTGACGGGGCCAATCGATCGCCAGGTCATGCCGGCGAGTGACGCGGAGTCGGGGACCTGGGCGGCGAGCGACTGCGCCGCCACAAACGACGCGATCAGGCTCAGGGCAAACGGTTTCATGTGAGGATTCGGGGTGCGGGGTACTGGGTGCGGAAGGGGCAACGGGCAGCGCACAACAAGCAACGGTCAACCGCCAGCGACCGCTGAAGCTACGGCCGTGCACGATGGTCGCACAGAAGGGTCTGGACTGGTACGCGGCAATGGTCGTCCGCAGATTCCGTCAGCCGGCGGACCGTCTCTTCCGGCGCCTCCAAAAACCGTTTACGGAGCCCGGATGCGTCCCCTGGAAGCCCTGTTCGTGGCGGCAGCAATCCTCACCCTGCTCCTGCGATGGATTCAGCCGCGCAATCGACAGGTGACCGCGACACTGCTGGCGATGATCGGGATTTTCGCGGTCCTGCACCTCGTGTTCGACAGCTGGCGCTGGGAGATGGTCCCGGCCTACGCCATGGGCATCGCGGCCATGTACATCCTGGCGCGCGACCTCCAGCGGATTTCCGACGCCAAGGCGGGTGAAAGCGCCCGATGGATGGCGATACCGTCAACGGGACAGCGGGCTCTGTGGGGTACGATCCTCGCCATCGCCGCGGTAGCCGCGGTGGTCATCCCGGCGTGGGCGTTTCCGCGCATCGCCCTTGCCGCACCCGATGGGCTCTACGACATCGGTCGCATGGACGTGCACTGGACCGACTCGGCGCGAAACAACCGCCCCATCGACGTCACGGTCTGGTATCCGGCGGAACTGCCTAACGGGCGGATGCTTCCCTACCACCCGCAACCCGGCATCCTGGGCAGCCGTTTCGCCCAGGGAACGTCGCTGCCCGCATTCACGTTCCGCAACCTGACCGCTTGCCGCACGCACGCCACCCTGGAACCGCGCTTCAGCGTCCGGGAGGGTCGATCCCCGATCGTGCTCGTCGCGCCTGACCCGGGTGGCAGTCGTTATGAAGGCACCGCGCTGTACGAG
>DATMBT010000237.1:0-2866 GCA_035559475.1 Gemmatimonadaceae bacterium | reverse complement strand
ATCCCCAAACCGATCGAACATGAGCGCGTTTCTGATTCTGAGCTTGCCCTTCGGAAGCGGATCGATGCTGCGGGCACACAAGAACGTGAGTCCATCGGTCGTCCGCATGCCGCACCAGCCCAGCCGAACCACCTGGCCGTTGCTGGTCACGGTGACGGATCGATCGAAGTAGGCCTGTGCTGCGGCCTCACGCGTCGATGACTGACTGAGCGAGTCCAGCGCGACACCGAAGTCGTCGGCAAAGAGCTTGACCGACAACGATAGTCCGCCCGTGTGCGCGTCTCGCACGACTTCGGTGTACGACGAGTGCAGCGGATGCGCCCGCACACCGTCGGTCGCCAGAAGCGCAAACAGCAATGCGAATGGCTTCACCATGGTGCTCGCTCAACAGCCCAGAGTGCGCCCATGACGCACACGACGAACGACACCGAGGCGACACGCAGCCTGAATCCTGACGACGGCTGACTCATCGGATATCGGACAACGACCACCCGCAGGCCGCGATCGATGACGCCCAGGACCGCAATCGCAAACGCGATGACCAGGGCCTGGCCGAACTCGATGCCGATGTTGAATCCGAGCAGCGGTGCAGCGATCGAGCCGGAGAACAGTTCCGTGAGGTAGCCGGCGAATCCGGCGCCGTGCACCAGGCCGAACACTCCAGCAAGCATCGCACGCCGGCCTGCGTGAATGCGACGCTCCACGACACCGCGCGTAAAGATGTTCTCCACACCGGTGGCGAGGATCGTCAGCGGAATCAGGAACTCCACGATTCCCGGATCGGGCAGTGAGCCCGGACGAAGGACCGCGACCGCAAGCGTGATCGAATGACCAACCGTGAACGCGGTGATGACCACCAGCGCCTGACGCCATTCATTCCACCGGTAAATCGCCGCGAGGGCCACCAGGAAGAGGATGTGATCGAGCGCGCCGGGCGCCGTGATGTGCCCGAACCCAAGCGACGCAAACGATTGGATCGTCGTGAAGTCCATAGGGTCAGCGCCTCGCATCCGCGAACGCCCTGCGTGCCTCGGTGACTTGCAACGGGGTAAGCGCGTGGCGTCCGCGCAGCGCGATCTCGAGATGACCACGCGCCGCTGCACGGTTGCCCGCTGCGAGCTCGATCAGGCCGGCGTGATAGCGCATCGCCGGCTCACGACCGCCCAACTTCATCGCCCTTCGCATGATCGGGAGCGCCTCGGCCGAGCGGTTCGAACGGTGCAGCGCCCAGGCAAGGAGGTCCAGCGTATGAACGTCACGCCTGACGAGTGTGTCTGCCGCGGCCAGCACCACAATCGTGTCTGCATGGCTGCCAGCGTCCAGCAACGACAGTGCCCACGAACGATGCATCTGCCCGTTCTTCCGCTGGGCAATGCCCTCGAGTGCGATCCGGAAGGATGCCGCTTCCTCGTCCTGGCCGAGCGCCGCGTGCGCATCAGCAAGCAAGGCCAGCGCGTCCGGTGAAGGAACGTTCGCGATGATCTGGTCCGCGGAAGCGATCGCCGCACGCCACGAACTCAGGGCGGATTCCACCCGCGCGCGCGCAAGGACCAGGCGCCAGTCGTCAGGCGCCTCGCGCATGCCGCGGTTGATCGCCGCCGACGCAGCGCGCACGTGACCGTGTCGCAGTTCGAAGTCAGCCAGCCTCACACTGAACCACGCGCGTTGCTCGGCGGTCAGGTCGGGGCGCTTGTACGCTTCGTCGCGCGCCTCCCCAAGAATCCGCCGCGCCTCCGCCACTTGCCCGGTGAGTTCAGCCCACCGGGCGAACCGTGGCGCGATGCCAAGCTCCGCCCGGTGCGCGCGGACGGAGCCGAGCATCCCTATGGCCTGGTCGTAGTCGCCGATTTCCATGAGCACCTCCGCCAGGAGCGCTCGATAGGCAGGGATCTCGGGATCGAAGGAGACCAGCTCACGCGCGACAACAGTTGCTTCACCAAAGCGGTGTTGCGCGAGCAGTGCGTTGACCAGCAGTGAGGCGCTGCGTCCGTTTCTCTTTGTGCGCTCTCCCAACGACTTCCTCGCGAGCGACTCGGCGCGCACGAAAGCCCGTTCGTCGCCGGTCATCCGGCCTTCTTCCATCTGAAGGGATGCCAGTTGCGCCATGTCGAGCGCGCTGTGGGGATCCTCGTGCAGTCGTTGGCCGTAGAAGGCGATTTCCTGGCGACGCAGCACTCCTGCTGCGGCCACGTCGCTGACGTCGGCACGAACGGACGAGGTTCCGGGCAGGAACCAGGCCGCCGCGCTTCCACCTAACAACGTGACCGCGAGGAGGGCCGAATGGAGGTGACGCATGGGAGGCTACGGCGTTGGAGCAACGAGATCCGAAAGGCGGGACGCCCGGTCGGTATGGGAGGTCTACGACGCGGGCGCGAGATTGGATCTCTGCGAACGGCAGCTGGTTTGTCAGTGCTGTTTGCTGGGGCAAACTTGCTGGGACGGGTGCTGGGTGCATCCAGCTCCAGTCCCAGCAACAGGCTCCAGCAAACAGCACTACCAAACCAGCTTTCTACCGCGGCTGCCCGGCGATCAGTACTTCCCCAGTAGGCTGCGCCACTCCCCCAGCCGGCTCTTCCGTCACCGCAATCATCTGCAGCGCATCGGGCGCCAGGGGATACTGCGCACTCACGACCGCGCCACCGGAAGGATCCGGCGCAAAGGTCCCCGCACTGATCCGCTGGCCGGTGCGCGTGATGAGCCACAACTGGTAGGTGCGGCCCGCGGGCGGCGCCGGCAGGTCGTGCGCAAACATCGTCCAGGTGTTCGTGGACTGGGCCCAGAACATCCTCGCGTTAGGCCGACGGTTGTTCGCCACCAGCTCAACCACCTTCACATCGGCGCCGGCCATCGCGAGCAACGTGCGTTC
>DATMBT010000236.1:0-10340 GCA_035559475.1 Gemmatimonadaceae bacterium | reverse complement strand
GCTTCAATCAAGACGATTCCGAACGTCTCATAGCACACGGATGGGACGATGGTGGCTATGCTGTGCCGGTAGAAGCGCGACAGGTCGTCGGGTGAGATTCGACCAAGGAACCGGACATTCGGCATTCCCTCCGCCAGCGCCTTCAACTCCCCTGCGAAGTCCCCATCCCCTGCGATAAGCAGGTCTGCACCTGGGTATCGGGAAAAGACCGGGATGACGTCCTGGAGGCCCTTGATGCGCTCCAGACGGCCGGCAAAGAAGAAGAACGGCCGATCGTGGGGGGACACACCTACCGCCTCCGGCATGCCCGTTGTTTCGGGGTCCGGGAGGAAATACGGCAGGACCTCCATCTCCCGCTTGAATCCGCGATTGTGATGCATATCACGACTGAACTCGCTCATCGCGATAATCGCGTCGATCTGGCCTATCTCACGCTCCAGCATTCCCGTCTGTCGCCAAAGCTGCGGAGGACGTGAATACGAGAGCGTGCAGCGCACACAGGTGGGGGTTTCGCATCGCTCGCGGCCGTTCCGCCACAGCACGTGCATCGGGCAGATCAGCCAGTGCTCATGCGCCATGTACAGTGTCACCGCACCGCCGCTCAGCCGGAACAGACCGGGCCCGCCGACGAGCGAGACGTTGTGGTAGTTCACCACGTCGTAATCGCCCTCATCGAGGAGCGACGCGATACGACCGGCGTTCAAGACGGGCCGACCCAATTGCTGCGTGAGGATCGGGGAGAGAATACCCGCACCACTGCGCAGCCCGACGACCTCAACACCCTCGTCATCGGCGATGGGCTGGGGCTCCGCGCCCGGATGAAGGGCGTTGTACGCATCCACATCGTGGACCACGGTGACATGGTGCCCGTGACGCACGAGCGCGCGAGAAAGCCGCTGAATGCCGATGGCGTCCCCGCCAAACGAATACGGCGGATAGAACGTCGTGAACATGCAGAAGCGTAGCGGCCGCCCTCGGTTCGTCACGGCCTCTCCGCGCGCGACTGGAGCCGCCTCAAGCTGTAAATCGCTGCCATCAGGCAACTTACCATCCGTCACCACGGGGGTCTACTTCGGAGACGAGCTGCCAAACAGACCCGCAATGCTCATACCACCACGCGCAGGCTAAAGGGCCGCTGGAATCGCAAAACGCCGGTTGCACCCAAGGTGGTGACGTACACCGCCACCGCTACAACCAACAGGACAATGAAAGGGCGTTCGCCGACGAGGAGAAGTACGCCTGCCATCGCCGCGGCGGCCAGTGCCGGCTTTGCGAAACGAACCAGGCGTGGTGCCCGGAACCCCTCCACGCGGGCGAAATGGAACGCGAGAAACGTCCGCAGGATTTCGGTGAGCACCGTCACGATGGCGGCCCCGGTGAGTCCAAAGCGCGGCACCACCGGTAAGAGGATGGCAATGTTGAAGGCGACGGAGGTCGCGTTGAGCCTGACGAGGCGTCGTTCGCCACCCGGTGTCCCTATGAGTCCTGCAATCGCAATCTCGCGTAAGGCAGAAATGGGGACGGCGGGCAGCAGCCAGGCGAGTGCCGAGGCCGCAGGCGCGTAATCCCGTCCGAAGACAAGCTGCACGAGTTCCGGCGCCGTGAGCACGCCTCCGACGGCGACAGGAAGAGTGACTGCATACGCGAGGAGCATCGCAGTTTCGTAGACCTCGTTGCGCTGGTTCGGACCCTTCTCCGACCGCGCTAGCGCCGGAAGGACGCTGTGCGCCCACGTGACCGAAAGATTCGCGGCGAATGCGATGAAGGTGTACGCAGCAGCGTAATAGCCGGCCGCTGCCTGTCCCGATATGAAGCGAAGGTAGATCAGGTCCGCGTTGAAAAGGACAAGACCGAGTAGCGTGAATCCGACCAGGCGGATGCCTCGCGTGAACAGCTCGCGGCTCCGCTCCCAATCGATGCGTGGAACGGGACGAATACCCACCGCACGCAACCCTGCCAGCATCACCACCGCCGTGACGGCCGCACCCGCGAGCGCCGCGACAGGCACAGCGGCGACGTCACCAACTTCCCGAACCACCAGCACCACAATTGCGAGCGCCACCAGCTCCCCACCGATTCGCGCGCCAGCGACCCACGCTGTCCGCTGCAGGCCAACGAAGACCCAACGCGATCCCACGCCCACAAACACGAGGCCCAGTGCATAGAGCGCGAGGACCGTTCCATCAGGGTGAGGGAACGCAAGCAACGCGACCGTTACGACCACGCTCGTCACGAGCAGCGCAATGATCACCCTGATCGTGAGCGTTGACGACACCAGCTCACCAAGGCCATCGCGTTGGCGTGCCACCACCGGAACGCCGGACAGCTCCACCCCGGCTTCGGCCAGCTGGGTCAGGTAGAGCATGATGCCTGACGCGACGCCGATCACTCCGTACATCTCCGGCCCGAGGCGGCGCGCTACCAGTAGCGAGGCCGCGAACGCGAGGCCACGTGCGACAGCTTCGCCGCCGGCAAGGCCTGCAAAGCTGCGGATCGTTCGCCCGTCAGCCGTCACCGTGCGAGCGAGGCGCGGCCGGAAGTCATCGTTCGGCAGCGGTTGTCCATGGCGGCGAAAGCTACCACATTGCGCGCGCCTGACGACTGTCAGCGGTGGCCCGCCGGCGGCACCCTCATGATGCCTTTCGGGAACTTGAACGTGGACGCCCTGCTCGCCCTAATTCGCTGCCCGGATTGCCTCGGGGAGCTGCGGCGGGCGTCGCCATCTGCTGATAACGTGGACCGCCTGGAGTGCGCAGGATGCGGCAGCGTCTGGCCGGTGCGATTCGGAATCCCGGACCTGCGCGGAGGCCGCGCCGTCGATCCGTATCTCACCAATGACGAGGATCTCCGTGCCGCCGAGCGCCTGCACGATCGCGCACGAACGGGCACCTTCGCTGAGGTGCTGGCCAGCTACTACGAAACGAATGAGAAGGTCCCTGCGGCGCAGGTCAGGCGGTTCGTCGCTGGTACCATGGCCGCCGAGGAACGCGCGCGCGCCGTGATGATGACGTGGCAGGCCTGGTGCGGTGCCGATGGTGACCGCGGAACAGTCCTGGACGTTGGCTGCGGCACCGGTCCGATGCTGGTCGCCGCGCAGTCGCCTAACGTGAAATTGGTGGGAATCGACATCGGCCTGCGATGGCTTGTGCTGGCCGCGGCGCGGCTGCGCGACCGGCACGCGACTGCGTTTCTGGCCTGCGCCGGTGCCGAACGCCTCCCGCTCGCGGACCAGAGCGTGGATGTATGGGCCTCGGAGTCCCTGCTCGAGAACACGGCATCCGCGGCGCAGGCGATGGCGGAGGCGGCGCGTGCCATCTCCCCCCGTGGCAGCGTGCGCGTCTCGACCGCCAACCGCTGGAGTGTCGGGCCTGATCCCCATATCGGAGTGCCGTTGGGTGGCTGGCTGCCGAAACCGGTCGTGGATGCGTGGGCGATTCGACGTCACATGGTTCCGCCGCGCCGGCACCTGCTCGGCGCGGGGGAGCTGCGGCGCCTGTTGTCGGCGCCGCTGTTCGACCAGCTCCGAATCGGACCGCCCCCCGTGACGGATGCGCAACGGCAGGGCGCATCCCCCTTGATCCGGGCGGCGGTGGATGCCTATCGAGTGATGGCCCGCACCGCAGTCGGCCGCGCGGCACTGGTCACGGTTGGGCCTTCGCTGCTCGCCGTCGCCCGGCGCACCGATGTCCGGCGCGCCTAACCAGGAACCTGGCGCGACGGCTCCTCGGACATGATCTCGCTTTGCCGGCGAACCGACTCGCGGTGAATGATCTCGTAGACCGCGCGCGCGTATTCCGGCGACAAGCCAAGTTGCTCCGCGCGAGCCACACGATCCTCGAGGAGCGCGGTCCATCGGGAGACCTGCAGCGTTGAAACGTTGTTCTCCCGCTTGCAGTCGGCGATTTCCTCCACGACACGCATCCGATTCGCGAGCACGTCGATCAGGTCATGGTCAATCCGGTCGATGCGCTCGCGCAGCGCCTCGAGCGACGCCAGGAACCCGGCATCGGCCGATGTTTCACTGCGGACCTTGAGGTGATGCAGGATCTCGCCAAGCCGCTCGGGCGTGACCTGCTGCGCCGCATCGCTCCAGGCCTGGTCCGGGTTCGGATGAACTTCGACCATGAGGCCGTCCACCCCGAGGTCCAGTGCCTGCTGGCAGATGTCCTGGATCAACTCCCGTCGGCCCGTGATGTGACTCGGGTCAGTCACCATGGGAATGTCCGGGTGGAGGCGACGAAACTCGATCGCCAACTCCCACATTGGTGGGTTGCGAAAGCGGCGGCTGGACGCGACTCCGAAGCCGCGATGAATGACCCCGAGCGCGCGCACACCTGCGTGATTGATCCGTTCGAGAGCGCCAGTCCACAGGCCGAGATCCGGACTGGTCGGATTCTTCACGAGGACGGGAACGGTGACGCCGCGCAGGGCGTCAGCGAGTTGCTGTACTGAAAACGGATTGACCGTTGTGCGTGCCCCGATCCACAACAGGTCGACACCATGGTGCAACGCCGCCTCCACGTGTGCCGGGGTCGCGACCTCGGTCGCCGTTTTCATCTTGAACTCACGTCCCGCCTGCACCAGCCAGGGTAACGCCGGGTCACCGACTCCCTCGAAGCTGGCTGGCCTGGTTCTCGCCTTCCAGATCCCGGCGCGCAGGTAGTCAACGCGTACTCCATTCAAACGCCGAGCGCACTCGAGCATCTGTGCTTCGCTTTCAGCGCTGCACGGGCCCGCGAGGACCAGCGGACGTCCCTCGACACCGCTCCACCGCACCAGGGGAATAGAATCAATCGTGCTCACGAAAAGGCTCCATCTTGTGATCGCGACGCCAGCTGGCGTCCATTTGACAAGCCAGCTAACCTAGGCTCCATGATCGTACAAGCCGTTGAGGAGTCGCCATGAAGGTAGGACATGAGATCGAGACCAAACGCGCGAGCTGGTCGTTCGATGGCAGCGTCGCCGACACGTTCGTCGATCACGTCCGTCAATCTGTTCCGCTGTACGACGCCGGCCACGAGCTGGTGTGCTCGATCAGCGACTACTTCGTTCGCGACGACAGCACCTGCTACGAAATAGGCACGTCCACGGGTCAGCTGCTGCGCAAGCTCGCGGAACACCATCCGCACAAGCCCGCTGTGCGGTGGATCGGCATCGATCCGGTGGAAGCGATGGTGGAGAGGGCGAGGGTGCACTGCGCGGGCATACCGAACGTCGAGATCATCTGCGACGACGCCCTCACGCACAACTTCGAGAAGGCTGACGTCTTCGTCTCGTACTACTGCGTCCAGTTCGTCCAGCCTCGCCATCGGCAGGACCTCATCAACAGGATCTACGAGCGACTTCATTGGGGCGGCGCGTTCGTCATGTTCGAGAAGGTTCGCGGTCCCGATGCCCGGTTCCAGGACATGGCGGTGGCGTTGTACAACGACTTCAAGGCGCGCAACGGTTTCAGCGCCGATGAAATCCTGAACAAAACGTCGAGCCTGAAAGGTGTGTTGGAGCCGTTCTCCACCGAGGGCAACCTTGGTCTCCTGCGACGCGCTGGATTCACCGACATCATGTCGGTGATGAAGTGGGTGAGTTTCGAGGGATTCCTCGCGATCAAGTGACACCGAGTAGGCAGGAGGCAGGAGGCAGGGAATGAACGAAACGTATCACCCGTTTCGAGCAACTCCTGACTCGTGCCTCCTGCCTCCCGCCTCCCTGATCGCTGCCAGCGCCCGTTCGGCGCCTTCATCCCACGAGAGGGCCGAGGCTTTCGTGAGCGCCATCTGGCCCATGGTCATGCGCAGGGCCGGGTCGTCGAGCAGGCGACGCATGGCATCCTGAAGTCCGGCCAGGTCTCCTGGTTTTACGAAGAGCCCGCCACCTGCCAGTAATTCGGGAAGGGGACTCTCGGTCGTCGCAATGACCGCTGTGCCGGTAGCCGCTGCTTCTACGGCCGGCAGTCCGAATCCTTCCGCTTCTGACGGAAGCAGCAGCGCGGTGGCGCCGGCGAGCAGCGGTCGCAACTCCTCATCGGCCACGAAGCCCGTCCAGTGCACGAGGTGACCGATTCCGGCTTCCCGCACAATCTCGTCGAGTTTCCCGGCTTCCTTGTGGAACACGTCACCCGCGCGCGATCCGACGAGGACGACATGCGGCGGTGGATTTCGCCTTGCAGCAAGCGCAGCGTGCGCGCGCAGGATGAGGTCAACCCGCTTGTGTGGATTGAAGCCGCCGACGTACGCGAACCATTCGGCTCCATCGGGAAGGCCGATTCGCGCGGCGGCCGCGCGAATCTCCACGGCGTTGGATGGTCGGTACGCCTCCGCCGGCGCCTCGACACAGACCCGGATGCGATCACGCCGCACGCCGAGCACGCGCTCGATGGATTTCGCTGAGTAGTCCGACACCGTCAGCACAAGACGCGCCTGCGACAGGGCCAGTCGCACCTTCAGTGCCCAGAAGAGCCGCGCGCGGCGCGACGGCAATGTGAGCGCCGGGAACCGTTCCGGAATGGTGTCGTGGATGGTCACGACGGCCGGCAGGTTCGGGGGCAACGGAAAATACGTGTACACCGAGGGCGAAAAAAACGCATCGAGCCGCTCGCGCGAGACGGCCCGCGTCAGGCGCAGCAGGTCGCGCAACGACCGATGCGAGTCCGCCGACGCGGCGACGGTCGGCGACTCATCAACCGCCACCTCGACGAGGCGCACGTTAGGCTCGGGCGCCCGGTAGTTGTCGAACGACCGTCGGTCACCGAAGCAGACAAACTGGTCGCCGGGCGCACGGTGCGTCATGGCGCGCATCAACTCCCGGGCGAAACGTCCGTACCCGCGACCATTCGCCCAGCACGTGGCGTCGACGCCGATGATCATCCGGAGCTTCGGGGCCGGCACGCCACGCGTGGCGACCAGCGGCAAGAGGAAGTACTACGCGGCCACTGGCGTTGGCCGGCGTGTCGCCGGCTTGAGCGCGTTGCCGGCGGTTCCGGTGAGGTAGCCAACCGCCTCCCCCACCATCCACGCGGTCGAGATCATCGCCAGTGACGGCAGGCAACGCAACAGCTGTCCGCGGTGGCGCCCACGCCGCTGGAGGTTGGCGACCACCCGGGCCACCAGGAGCGGTGGCATGAGCAGCGCGGCCGCCGACCATGCGAGTCGTTTCGGCAACCCGACACCGGGAACGCGGGTGCTCCCGAACAGGCGACCGAAGCTGAAGCGATCACGAAGCGCCGCACCCATCGTGAGTTGCCTCTGCTCGAACACGGTGATGGCGGGGTCGAACCAGAGCGTTTCCCCCGCAGCGCGAAGCGCGCCGTTGACCACGTTTTCGTGAAACTCCGTCGCCCAGTGGTCGCGAGTCGCATTCAGGGCCGAGCGCTTGTACGACACGTTGCAGTCCGAGAGCGAATGGGTCGTCCCTTCGGGGAGCGGCATCATGTACCGGCTGTAGTCCGCCAGGTAGACCGACCAGTTGAGGGCGGTGTCGTTTCGATCGACAGGCAGTCCCTTCTCGATCGGTCCACCGATGACGGCGTGGGGCGCACGGTGCGCGGCCAGCACCTGGCGGCACCAATCGGGTGCCGGCCGGCAGTGTCCTTCGAGGAACGCGACCACATCACCAGCGCTGATCCCCGCAGCCGCAGCTCGCAATTCCGCCGGCGTCCGAACGCCGGGAAGGTCCACGAAGCGCACCACCGGAAACATGCGCTTGAGCGCGGCGGCCTCCTGGAGTGTGCTGTCGTGGGGCACGATGACCTCAGCGCCTAACGATTCAGCCTGGGGCACCAGGGCGGCGAGGCATTCCGGGAGACCCCCGCCAAAGTCGAGCGCCACGACCGAGAGCCGCGCCGGACCGGCCTCGCTGCTGCCGGCAGTGGCCGGGAGCGCCGGCGCCACGCGCGACGCGTCTGGTCGCGCGGACGACGCGACTGGATCCATCGAACCCGCCGCCTCGAACGCGATTTCCACGGCCCGCAACCCGTCGGCGCCCGTGGCAACCCGCGAGGGCGCCCCGCGGATGTACGAGAGGAAGGCCGCATGTTCTTCCACGAAACTCTCGATGACGACCCAGCGGTAGCTTTTCAGCTTCTCGCCTAACGCGGTCCGGGGAAACCAGTCGGTTTTCGACTGCGAGCGGCCGCCGGTCTCGCCGGCCCACACCACCTGCGCCATCATCGGGAAGCAGGTCGCGCGAATGCAGCCACGCGTCCCGTAGATCTCGACCCGGAACTGGTAGCGGCGCCACTCGGTCCAGCTCGCGTGGACCGCGGCGATGTTGCCCTTGCTGCTGGTGAGCAGCGCGAATCCGTTGTCTTCGCAGCCCGGGTATTTCCAGACGCGATTGGAAGCGACCCCCTGAACGGTGGCAACGTCGCCAAGGAAATCGCGCGTCAGGTCGAGCAGGTGAATGCCGATGTCACGCAGCGCCCCTCCCCCAACCGTGCTGGCGTCGTGCACCCAGGGCTGGTTGTGTGAGGTGGCCGTGTAGCCGCCGTAGCTGCGGACGTGATCGAGTTCCCCAATGAGCCCACTGTCGAGAATCTCGCGCGCCTGCCTGAACGACGGATAGAACCGGTAGTTGAACCCGGTCGCCAGCCGTTTTCCGGTGCGCTCGGCAGCGGCAACCATCGCCCGGCATTCGGCGGGTGTGCGAGCGAGCGGTTTTTCACAGAGAACGTGCTTCCCCGCCTCGAGGGCGGTCACGGCCATTTCTTCGTGCAGGGAAGGCGGCGTCGAGACAATGACGGCATCCACATCGGGCCGGCGAATCGCGTCACGCCAATCCGTAACCGCCACGGCTCCGGGAAACAGTGACGCTACAGCATTCGCCTTGCCGGCGTCGGTGTCCGCAGCCACGACCAGCTGGACGCCATTACCGCGCGCCAGGGCCTTCGCGCGCAGGATCCCGATGTCACCACACCCAACCAGAGCAAACCTCACCGGCTTCATCCCGTCGGTGGTGCTCACGTCGTGACGGGCTCAGCGACGGGACGAGGGCCAACCTTTGGCTCTTCGATCTTCTGCTCTTCGTGATACTCATAGTCCGTATTCACGGACCAGACGTCGTGCGACGCGCCGCGCATGTTGGCGACGGCCATCATCGCCGTGAGCATTGAATGGTCCTGGTTGTTGTACTTGTGCATCCCGTTGCGACCAACCGTGTGCAGGTTGGTGATGCGATCGATGTGCCCGCGCAGGATGCTGAGGTGGCCCGCGTACGTCGAATCGTAGACGGGATACGCCTTGGGCATACGCACCACACAGCCATCACGCACCTTCGACGGGTCTACAAGTCCCAGTTCGCCGAGTTCCCTGGTGGCCAGCGCGACCAGATCGGCATCGGAGCTCGTCCAGAGTCCGTCACCCTCGAAGCAGAAGTACTCGAGACCCAGGCAGGTCTTGCCCGGCTCGGGGACCATGGCGCGGCTCCAGTTGTTGAAGTTCTGGATGCGCCCGACCTTCACGCCCGGCGTGTGGATGTAAATCCAGTTGTCCGGGAACACGTTGTCGGAATCGATCATGAGCGCGACGGTGAGGAAGTCGCGGTAGTTCAATCCCTCCCCGGCCGCTCGAATTGGCGCCGGGGGCAATGGGTCCAGTGCCCGCGCCAGGTTGCGCAGCGGCATCGTCGTTATGAAGTGGTCTCCGGCGATACGACGGATTCCGTCGGGGGTGCGGACGCGAACGGCGGTGATCCGGCCATCCTGGTGTTCGAGGTTCGTCACCTCGTGTCGGAGCAGAACCTCGCCACCCATCTCCTGAATCTTTGTTGCCGCCGTTTCCCACATCTGACCAGGACCGAGCCGCGGATACTGGAATCGGTCAATCAGGGTCTTGATAGTGTCGGAGCGTTTCTGGAGCTGCGCCGCGTTCAGGATGGCCTTTGCGAGACTCAAACCCTGAATTCTCTGCGCCGCCCATTCAGCACGGATTTCCGTGCAGGGGATGCCCCACACTTTTTCGGTGTAGGTCTTGAAGAAGATCTCGAAGAGTCGCTTCCCGAAACGGTTGGTCACCCACTGCTCGAGGTTCTCTTCGACCGGATACGGCTTGAAGTGCCAGCGGATGTAACTCGCGACGCAGAGGAAAGTGTTCCAGAGTCCCAGCCCGAGGAGCGCGTTCTTCGCCTTGAGCGGATAGTCGAAGTATTTCCCGCTGTAGTGAATGCGGGAGAGTCGCGGCACGGAGATGAACTCAGGACCGAGGATCTCGTGCCAGAGCGATTCAACGGGAGCGATCTTCGTGAAGAACCGGTGGCCTCCGATGTCGAACCGGTAGCCATTGTACCTGGCGGTGCGCGAAATGCCGCCGACCATGTCGTCGGCTTCGAGTACGGTGACCCGGACTCCG
>DATMBT010000235.1:0-2609 GCA_035559475.1 Gemmatimonadaceae bacterium | reverse complement strand
CTCTGGCGCGCACCGCCTCCCAGGCATACGTCGTCAACAATTCCGCGCCGCGCATCGCCGCGTACATGCCTTCGCCCGTGAACGGGTCAAAGAAGTCCGCCGCGTCGCCAACGAGCGCGACACCCGGCGCCCATGCCGTGCGCGCGCGCCAGTTGAACGGCCCGACGGCGCGCGTTGAAGTCGCGGGTTCGGCGCCGATCAATCGATCCGCGGTACTCCGGTGGCTCATGAGCAGACTTTTCATGATCGCATCGCGATCGTTGCCAATCTCGCGGCTGAAACGTGTGGGAATGACGACGGCCACGTTCGTCAGGCCATCGCCGACCGGGGCAAAACCCGCGTAGCCGCCATCGAACACATGCATGTCACCGACTGGCGCATCGTGCGTGATGCCGTGGTAGTGCCTCACGAGTGCCAGTCGCCGAGGCCAGCGCCCGTGGGACCCGAGTTTGGCGCGCCGGGCAACCACCGACCTCAAGCCGTCAGCGCCGATGACCAGGGCGGCACGCAACGTCGTCAGCGTGTCGTCCATCCGTGCCGCGACGCCAACGACGCGACCGTTGGCGTCGCGAACGAGGTCGCGGACATCCACGCCTTCACGAACTCGCGCTCCTGCCTGTTTCGCCTGCGACAGGAGCACCGCGTCGAGAACAGGGCGTCGTACGGCGAGTCCGTACTCGCGGAAAGGAGTGAATCCCGTACTGGCTGCGAACGAGCCCTGGCAGGTGGCCCCGTCAGGCGCGTGCACCCGCATTCCCGTCAGGCGCGACGACGGCCCACGCTCGAGCAACTCGAGCGCGCCCATCTCCAGCAACAGCCGTGAAGCCTGTGGACTCAGGTACTCCGAGCAGGGCTTGTCGCGCGGGAACGTCGCGCGGTCGAGCAGCAGCACATCGCACCCTGCGCGTGCCAGGAAATGCGCAATCGTCGAACCAGCCGGTCCGCCCCCAACAACGATTACTTCGGCGTCGTACAAGGGCATCACTCGACTCTGAAGTACTCCTGACCGCCGAGGACCAACACATTACCGGACGCTGAGACACGCGCGTCGAGTATCGCCTGACTGGGCGGCTGCGTGAAGTCGATGACGAGGCTGGTGTCCGGTGCGGCCGTTGGAAAGGGAGTCATCGTCACTCCGGTGTTTGTCACCACCACGCGCCACCGGCCGATCGATACGACGGTGTCCGCCACGTTGGCGTTTGACTCGATGATGATTTCCGTCACGTCACCATCGGGCTCGAACACCCAGGTCGTCTGGGTGGTGTTGACGAAACCAAATTCATCGAGCGTCTCGATCGTGCGCTGCCACGTTCCCTCGATGGCGAGGGTGCCCGTCGGGGCGCCGCCACCGGTACCGGCTTTTCCAATGCCGATTTCCTCTTTACCTACTGGCTCGACCGGGTACTCGCACGCGACGGCCGTGAGTGCGGCCACGGCGGTGGCGAGACAGAAAACGCGGAGTCGAATGTTCAGCTGAGTGTCCATGTGACCATCGCTCCTGCAATGATGCTCACCAGGTTGACCACGTCATTGTTGAGGCCGCGGAGGCCACCCCGATGCGCCGTTTTTGTACCGCACGAGTGCGTGCGGCGTTCGGTCGATTCGGAGCAAGTTGTACACCACCTGCGCTCCTGAATCGTGGCGCCAAGGAGTGAATCCACGAACAGCCCGGCGACACCGCCGGCGACGATCGCGTACACCGGAGTCTCCCAATCCATGCGTACGGCGATGATCGCCGCAAGGACCGCTCCTAGTAAGCCCGACAGTGTGCCAACCAGCGTGACGCCGCCTGACGTCCCGGGAGCGACCTTACGCGCGCTCGTCAGGTGTCGCGGCGTTCCTCCGATGACGGTGCCTATTTCGGTGCTCCATGTATCTGCCGTCGCGGATGCGATCGCACCTGCACCAATCGCTTGCCAGGTTTCGATGCCATGCCGAGTCGAAAGTGCGGCGGCAAGCGCGAAGACGGCACCGTTCGCCAGCACCTGAATGGCGTCACGTTGCCCAACCTTCTCCACCAGCGATCCAATGCGTTTGTCGCGCTCGGAGGCACGCCAACGCGACAACGCGCTGGAAGTGATGAAGAAAAAGAGGAGCAGGACCACCCAACCGGGGCCGCCCAGGACGGTCGCCGCGCCGATAAACGCGGCAGCAATCGCGCCGCCGGCGGTGAGGAGGTGCAGGACGTACGCGACAAATGCAACAGCGAGTGCAACACCGAGCGCGACGATCATTGCCTAAGCTGATTCCTCAGTGCCACAGGTGACTCGCGGAAGGGAAAAAGGGTCAGACCCTTTTGGAGTTGCATCGATTGTGAGTCGCGGCGCGTTGTTTCCTGCAAGTTGTTCTTGAACGGCCACATCGCGAACATTAGGTTCGCATGCACGAGTTCGCTGGGAACCCATGTCTCCGACTGTCGACGCCCTTTTACCTCTCTCGTTCCTCGAAGCTGTCCGGCATGTAGACGCGCCGGACGAAGACGTCGCCGAATTGGTGAGCGACCTTCGGAACAAGAGACTCGGTCTCAGCGAAACTGTCTACAACCAGATCAAGCGATTCACCGATGCGGTGAAGCGTCGGCAACGCACGTCGCACGACGAGGCGGTTGG
>DATMBT010000234.1:0-7399 GCA_035559475.1 Gemmatimonadaceae bacterium | reverse complement strand
TCTTGTTGATGGGAAAGGACCAGTTCCACATCAGCCCACCCACGGTGGCCAGCGCACCGGCGCCGAAGAGGCCCACCAGCTTCTCGTGAATCGGTCGCGCGATCGAGATCCACCTCCCGGTGAAAACACCCAGCATCACCGTGCCGATCGCGGGAACAGTCGAGAGCAGGCCCTCGGGATCCCAGGTGACGCTGCTTTTCCAGAGGTGCCGGCCGAAGACCGCGCGATCGAGCCACGCAGCAAGCGATGCCGAGGGATCGTCGAGCACCAGTTGGCCCATCGCGCCGCTGCCAGGCACGGGCAGCAGGGTCATCGCGAACCAGTAGCCGAACAGCAGGCAGACGAGGATGACCACCTGGCGCTTGAGTGATCCTCCAAGTGTGAGCAGGGCGCCGAAGAAATACGCGACGCCTATCCGCTGAAGCACGCCGGGGAAACGCATGCCCGTGATCCGTTCCAGGGGCCACCACGGGAACGATGCGAGCAACAGTCCGCACAGGACGATGAGGAGGCTGCGCTTGACGAGCTGGCCAAGGATCTGGCGTTCACTGTCACCGCGTCGCCGGCGCGCTTCAACCGACAGGTGGGTCGTAACGCCGACGATGAACAGGAAAAACGGGAATATCAGGTCCGTCGGTGTCCAGCCATTCCAGGCCGCGTGCTCCAGCGGTGGATAGATCGCGCCCCAGTCTCCCGGTTGATTGACCAGGAGCATTCCCGCGACTGTGAGGCCGCGAAAGACGTCGAGAGATTGTAGACGATGCTCCATGCAAGGAACGGAAGAAGCACACTTACTTTGCTTGCGTAACCGCGAACATGATACTGCCCGCGTCCCGGAGCGCCACTCGCTAATCGCTAATCGCTAACCACTGCCCCTTCGAATGACTGCTCCCGCCAACCTCGCGTCGCCCAGTGACCAGAAAGTCACGTTCGTGGAGCTCTTTTTCGACCTCGTGTTTGTTTTCTGCGTTACGCAGGTCGTGAGCCTGCTCCACAACGGTGTCACGTGGCGCGCAGTGGGCGAGGTGGTGCTCGTATTCTGGCTCGTCTGGTGGGGATGGACCCAGTTCACCTGGGCACTCAACGCCGCCGATACCACCCATCCTCGCGTCGAAGTCGCAACGCTGGTGGCGACGGGCGTCGCGTTTTTTCTCGCGGTTGGAATTCCTTCAGCTTTTCACGGACGCTCGCTCTGGTTCGCCGGGACCTTCGTGGCGGTTCGCGTCCTCGGGCTGCTGGTCTACGACTGGGTGGCGTGGACGGACCCGTCGCAGCACGCGGCCGTCCGTCGTTTTTCCCTCGTCTCAATCGGTGGACTTGTTGCGGTACTGGTTGGGGGAATCCTCGGCGGGCAGGCGCAGTACGTCTGGTGGTCGCTGGCGATCGCGCTGGATCTCGGCGCCGCAGCCATTGGCGCGACGGCCGAGGGATGGAACATTCACCCGGAACACTTCACGGAAAGGCATGGACTGTTCGTGATCATCGCACTGGGCGAATCCGTCATCGTGGCGGCGCTCAGCCTGACTGGTGGCAAGTGGCCGCTGACGCAAGTCGTCGCCGCGGTGCTCTCCGTCGCCATCGCGGGCGCGATGTGGTGGTCCTACTTCACGCGGAACAAGCTGGAACTCGATACCGCGCTCGAAGAGGTGGATGGCGCGGAACGAGCCAAACTCGCCCGCGACGCCTTCTCCATCATCCATTTCCCAATGCTGCTCGGCGTCATCGCCTTCGCGGCGAGCGTCGAACAAGCCATCGGTCACGCGACCGATCCCCTGGGTTTCGCTGGTCGCTTGTTGCTGGCCGCGTCGGTGGTCCTCTTCACGGGAAGCATGGCGCTCGCCCTCGCCCGTGCGGGACGACCGGTCTCGATGGCGCGGAAGGTGATTCCGCTCGTGACCGCAGCCATCGTCATCGCTCTTTCCGCCGTGTCCGCCGTCGTCAGCCTCGGCGTCGTCCTCGTCGGCCTGATCCTGCTGGGGGCGGGAGAGCCCGTCACACGGCGACACCATGGCCAGGCGAGGAGCGCCAGCGCCCACGCGTGACCAGCCGTATTGAATAGTTGTAGTTTTGACTCCCGCGATTCCCCAAATCGGCCCTGTGGAGGCCTGAATGACGCCCACTGCTCCTCGAACCGTCTCCGTGCGCGCCCTATGGTCGCCGGCTGTGTTCCTTCTCGCATTTCCGGCCACGGCTTTCGCGCAGAACGGCTGGAATCCCGAAGAGGTCCTCAAGAAGGAGGGCTACGTCAAGCCACCGGCCGTCGTGGAGCGGATCATTACCGCGCCACGCCCCGACATTTCCTACACCGTCGGGAGCCCCGACCGGAAGTGGTTCGTCCGTACGGCCATGGCCGATCGCGGCGACATCCGTGACTACGGAAAGCCGCACATCTACCTCGGCGGACTCGCGGTTGACGTGAAGGCAAATCGCTCGCGCCTGATGACCATGCGCGCCGGCACGGCACTGACGCTCGTGGATCCGCGCACGAACGCGACGAAGACGCTCGAGGTACCAAAAGGCGCGACGGTTTCATCTCCGACGTGGTCGCCTAACGGCATGCAACTCGCCTTCGTGGCGAACTTCAACGACGCGTCGCATGTCTTCGTGGCTGACGTGTCCACGGGAAAATCAACGCAGGTCACGCGCACGCCGCTTCTCGCGACGCTGGAGACCGGCGTCGATTGGAGCGCTGACGGCAAGACGCTCACCGTGGTGCTCATTCCGGATGGTCGCGGCGCGGTGCCAACCCATGGACCCGATGGCATCGAAGATGGTCCGCAGGTCAGGATGACCGAGGGGAAGACCATCCCGCAGCGCATTCATTTCAGCCTGCTCGAGGATCCACATGACCAGGCGATCCTGAAGTACTACACGACGGGACAGTTGGCGCAGATCGACGTCAAGACGAAGGCCGTGCGCAAGATTGGCACGCCGGCGATGATTCGGTCGGTCGACGCGTCACCAGACGGCGGCTATTTCCGCGTGACGCTGATGGCCGAGCCGTTTTCGTATCGCGTTCCGACGTCGAGCTTCGGTTCAGTGGACCAGCTCTGGGATGGTACCGGCAAGATTGTCGCGGACCTCGGCCGCACGCCGCTGCGCGAAGGAGAGACAGGTGACGACGACGCGCCGGGCGGGTTCGGTCGAGGCGCGACCCAGTCCGCGTCCGACACGGGCAAGCGGAACATCCAGTGGAATCCGGTCGGCCCGGGCATGGTGTACCTGCAGTCAGTCTTCATTACGTCGAATGAGCCCGCGGGTGGCCGTGCCGGGCGCGGCGCCGGAAACGCCGGGCGTGCCGGACAACCGGCGGCTCGCACGCCGAACAGCGTGCGCTACGTCAGCTGGCTGCCGCCGTACGGTCCCGCCGACACGAAGGTGATTTTCGAGGGCAGCGGCCGCCTGACGAGCGTGGCGTACAGCGTTGACGGCCGGACGATGTTCGTGGCCGACAGCGGCCTCGTGTTCGCGTCGCGCCTGGCGGAGCCGGCGCGCCGGTTCACCCTGCCGCGCGGCGTGTCGTTAGGCGGTGGTGGTGGCGGCTTCGGCCGGGGCGGGCGTGGTGGGGGCGGCGGTGGCGACGACACCACGGCGTTAGGCGGCACGTTGGCCATGCGCGCCGGCCCGAACGGCCCGGCCATGGTGGTCGTCGGTTCGGACGCAAAGTCGGTGTTTGTCTCCGGAACCCGCACGCCCGGCGCGAACTGGCAGACGCAGTCCCCGCGTCCATGGGTGGACAAGCTTGACCTTGAGACGGGCGCGCGCACGCGGATCTTCGATGCCCCCGCCGATGCCTACGACGAGTTCGTCACTGCGCTCGATGACGACTACTCACAGTTCATCTACACCCACGAATCGCCGCGCGTGGTGCCTGACGCGTGGCTCAAGACGGTGGCCGGCGGCGCCACCACGAAGCTCACGAGCAACAAGGACGTGGCGCCCGAGGTCACGCAGGCGCAGGTGAAGCGCATGCAGGTCACGCGCCCGCGCGACGGGATGAAGTTCTGGGTTGACGTCACCCTGCCGGCGGACTGGCGGCCCGGCACTCGCTTGCCTGGCATCATCTGGTTCTATCCGCGCGAGTACACGACCCAGGCCGAATACGACCGCTCGAAATACGGGATCAACATCAACCGGTACCCGGCGCTCGCACCGGCGCGCCCGGCATCATCGATCAAGCTGTGGGTCACGCAGGGGTACGCGCTGCTCGAACCCGACAGCCCGATCATGGGCGACACCGGTAAGATGAACGACAACTACACGCAGGACCTGGCCGAGAATCTCGATGCCGTGATCGACGCCGCGGTGGAAGCGGGGTACGTGGACCGCGATCGCATGGGGCTCGGCGGGCACAGTTACGGCGCCTTCAGCACCGTGAACGCGATGACCATCGTGCCGTACTTCAAGGCCGGCATTGCCGGTGACGGGATGTACAACCGCACGCTCACGCCGTTCGGGTTCCAGTCGGAGCGGCGCACGTTCTACACCGCGATGGATACGTATCTCGACATGTCGCCGTTCTTCCGAGCCGACAAGTTGAGCGGCGCACTGCTGATGTATCACTCCATCGAGGACCAGAACGTCGGCACCGCACCGATCAGTTCCATCCGCATGCTTCACGCGCTGCAGGGCCTGGGGAAAACGGCGGCGTTGTACATGTATCCCTATGAGGACCACAGCGTAGGCACTTACCAGACGGACCTCGACCAGTGGGCCCGTTGGTTTGCCTGGTTCGATGTGTACGTAAAGAACCCGAAGAGGGACACGAAGGCGGTACAGCCCTGACGAGGGTTGAGGGTCGAGGGTCGAGGGTCGAGGGAAGGGTTGAGTGCTGAGCAATAGAAAGCGCGCTCTCTCTCTTCACTGAGACCTGCCCTCGACCCTCGACCCTCGACCCTCAACCCTACGGAACTCATGCGAATCCTTCTCAGTTCAGTAGTCGCGCTGGCGCTTGCCAGCGGCGCCAACGCACAGGCAACCGCGCCCGCCGACTCCATCGCCCCGATCAAGGAGATGGTCGCCCGCCTCGACCTCGAGAAGTACAAGGCGACCATCAAGGGACTCACCCAGTTCGGCGATCGCCGCCAGGGCACGAAGCGGAATCGCGACGCGGTTGACTGGATCGAGGCGCAGCTCAAGAGCTACGGCTGCGCGAACGTCGAGCGCATCCGGTACGAGTGGCCAAGACCGGCGCCGAGGGGTGGCGGCGCCGGTCGTCAGGGCGCGGCTGGCGACACGACGGCCGGTCGCGGTCGCGGGCAGGGACGCGGCCCGCAGCCACTGGTCACCATCGGAACGGCTTCAGGCCAGGGCGGGAGCACCATGCGTGGCATCCGCCGGCGGACGGGCGTCAACAATGATTCGCTGGCGCAGCCTGACGCTCGCCTTCGCGCGCTCAACGCCGAGCCGACGGATACGGTGAACCGGATGCGCGAAGAGGTCTACTGCACCAAGGTCGGCACCACCCGGCCTGACGAGATGTACATCGTCGGCGGGCACATGGACGGCCATGGCTGGGGTGAAGCCGCCAACGACGATGCATCCGGCTCCGCGATCGTGATGGAGCTCGCGCGCATCTACAGCATGCCGGATGTCCAGACGGAGCGCAGCATCCGTTTTGCGCTGTGGAACAACGAGGAATCGGGCTTGAACGGCGCCCGCGCCTACGTCGAGCAACGCCAGGCCCTGCAGGGCAAGGAAGATCCCCCGGGTTCGGGGCGGTACCCGGAGCCGAAATGGTTAGGCATGATCCAGCACGACATGATGATGTTCGACCATGGCATGCCGCGCGCTGACGGTACCCTCAACCCCGAGCAGCGCCCCGAGGCTGATGTCAACATCGAGTTCGCGATCAGCTCGAAGATGGCGGACCAGTCGATGAAGCTGGCGTTCATACTCCACCAGGCGAACGCGAAGTTCGCGACAGACTATCCGGCCAGCGTTGGTCCGCATATGACCAACACGGACTCGGGTCCCTTCCAGGACATCATCCCCGCGATCAGCCTGCGCGAGAATGAACGAGGTATGCAGATCGGCGCCGGATGGGATCCGCACTGGCACCAGCCCACGGATGTGTTCTCCACGTTCAGCGACAAGGATTTCCGGCTGGGGCTGAACGCGGCACAGACGACGCTTGGCGCGTTAGGTCAGCTGACTGGTGCCAAACTGCGAAAGTAAGGTCCGAGCCCTGCGACTGGCTCCTGTCGATCGAAGGTTCTGAAAAACACCTTGAACGCTGAGGACGCCGAGATCGCCGAGGCGAACCGACAAGGAAGATCTTCCGCGTCCTTTGCGTCCTCTGCGTTCAAGGTGTTGTTTCTTCACTGATGTTCCGGGAGGAAGCCATGCCATTGCGCGCCGGTTTGTTGGTGTCGTCCGCGGTCCTGGTGGTCGCGGTTGCGGGCGCGTCGCAAGCTCAGACACCCGCCGCGCGACCACTGGCCATTGAGGATTACTACCGCGTGCTCGACGTGGGCGCGCCGCAGATGTCGCCCGACGGTCGTTGGGTCGCGTACACGGTCAGCCGGAAGATCGAGGCGACCAACGGTGACAGCAGCGAAGTCTGGCTGGTCGCGACCGACGGCGCCGGGGCTCCGCGGCGCGTCAGCGGGGTCGGCTCCCACGCGACCAACCCGCAGTGGTCAGGATCTACGCTCCGCTTCAACGCGTCCGGGAAGTCGTGGACGATTGATCCTGCGTCACAACAGGAACCGGTCGACGCCGGGGTACCGGCCGGAGGCGGCGGAGGACGAGGTGGCCGCGCCGGAGGAGGAGGTGACCAACGCCTGACGAGTCTCGACGGCCGCTCGACCGCCATGGTGCGTTCCATGCGACCGCCGGCGCTGGTGCCGGCGGCTCAAACGGACTTCGAGAAGCGTCACGAGGAGCGGTTCCAGGGCCTGCAGTTCGACTGGCTCAACTTCCAGCGCGATGGCGGCCCGTTCCCTGTGCCGAACAGCGCCGACCCGTACGTCAGCCCGCCGCAGGAAATCGTCCTCGTTTCCGGCGAAAGTGAACGTCAACTCACGCACCTCGGACTACGACCGGGCGGAACGAACTGGAACGAGGCCGGCACCGCGCTCGCGTTCACGGCGGACTCGCAGTATCGCAATGAACGCCAGTACGGCGCGCCGCAGGTCTGGTCCGTCTCGACCGATGGGATTACGCGCCGCCTGACGACTGACGGCGACTTCGAACACAACGGCGCGCAGTTCTCGCCGGACGGCCGCTGGATCCTCAGCACGCACCAGATCTCGACGGACGTCGTCATCGCGAAGAAGATGAACCACGGCGGCGCGACTGACCTCGTGCTGATCCCTGCAGCAGGTGGTGCCGAGCGAGTGCTCACCGCCAACTGGGATTACCTGCCGACCAGCCCGCGCTGGAGCCCCGATAGTCG
>DATMBT010000233.1:0-2513 GCA_035559475.1 Gemmatimonadaceae bacterium | reverse complement strand
ATCCGTATCCCGGCGTCCTGCTGCGGTGTCACCGGGCTGAAGCCCACACGGGGACTTCTGTCAATAGAAGGTGTCGTGCCGCTCAGTCCCTCACTCGACCACCTGGGACCGATCGCGCAGACGGCTGCCGAGTGTGCACTGATGCTCGAGGTGATGGCTGGTCCGCGTTACGAGGACCGCTTCACGAAGCCGCTGCGACGCGCGGTGAAGGGAATGCGCGTCGGTGTGTCGGAGTTCCACCTGCGCGACCTCGACGCCGCGGTCCAGAAGCCGATCGACGCCGCGATCCGCGAGCTCGAAAAGCTTGGTTGCCTCCTGGAGGATGTGCGGATTCCCGAGCTCGACGACGCGCATCAGGCCTCCATCGTCATCAGCGCCTCCGAGGCGATTGCATTCCACGACCAGTTCCTGAAGACGAAACCGGAGGCCTATGGACCGCTCGTCAGGCAGCGCCTCGAGGCCGCGTACAAGTGGAGCGCACTCGACCTGCTGCGGGCGCAGGCGACTCTCGCCAGCGTGACGGCAGCGTTTGCGCTCGTGCTCGAGGATTTCGACTGTCTCGTGGGTGCGGTGCTGCCCGCCAGGCCGCCCACCATCGGTGATACCACGGTGGTCATCAACGGTCGGGACGTCGGCGTCGTGGACGCGTTCACGCGCCTGAACGCGCCGCAGAACATGGCTGGCGTGCCTGCGCTCTCAGTGCCGTGCGGAAAGGCGAACGGACTGCCGGTCGGACTCCAGATCATCAGCGCCGCCGGACGTGACGAAGACGCGCTGCGGCTCGGGGCTTCCTTCGAACGCGCACGGCAGTAACCCTGGCTCCCCGCGTAGCGGGCCGGTGGAGTGTGATGCACATTCGCGGATGCCCGCTATCCTCGCGCTGTGACGTATCCGGCTCCCGCCAGGGCGCTCGACGGCGGGGAAGCAGACGTTCGGGCCCGTAGCGAAGCCCTCCGCAAGGATCTTTCGCTTCGCGACCTCGTCTTCGCGCAGATCCTCTTCATCGTCGGCCTGCAATGGGTCGGCGTCGCCGCGAAACAAGGGCCGGCCCACGTCATCTTCTGGCTCATCGCCGTCGCGCTCTTCTATCTCCCGTCGGCGGGTGTCGCCATCTGGCTCAACAAGGTCATGCCGCTCGAGGGCGGACTGTATCAATGGGCGAAGCTCGGCTTCAACGAGTTCATGGGGTTCATCGTCGCGTGGAACCTGTGGGTCTTCGCGATCCTCAACATGACCAACGTCGGCCTGCAGTTCACGCAATACCTGGGCTACATCTTCGGGCCCGGTGTGGCAGCGTTCATGGCCGAACGCTGGGTGATCGCTACCACGACGGCGATCGTCGTCGGCGCGCTGGTGTGGCTCACGATCGTTGGCCTGCGCATCGGACGCTGGGTGCACGCCGCCGGCGGCATCCTCATGCTCGCGATCTTCGCGATGGTCATCGTGCTCCCGTGGATCAGCGTGGCGAATGGCGGCCTCGCCGAATTCCACCCGTTGCGCAGCGCGACTCCCGTAATCACGCTCCTCAGCCTCAACCTGCTCGGGAAGATGGGCTTTGGCGCCTTCGCTGGCTTCGAATACGTCGCGATTCACGCCGGCGAGTGCCGCAATCCCGTCCGGAGCATCACGCGGGCGACTCTTGTTGCTGCCCCCCTCATCGTCCTGATGTTCGTGCTCGGCACGAGCTCGGTGCTCGGCATGATTCCCGTCGACGACATCGACCTCATTGCCCCGATCCCGCAGCTCCTGACGCGGGGATTCGGGTCGTTAGGCGCCGTGGCGGCCATCGCGCCCGTGCTGTTGAGTGCAATGCTGGCCATTCGTTTCGCCCAGGCCAGCGTCAACTTCGCCGGCAGCACGCGGCTTCCGATGGTCGCCGGGTGGGATAACCTCCTGCCGTCGTGGTTCACGCGCCTGAGCAACCGGTACCGGACGCCGGTGAACTCGATCCTCTTTGTCGGCGCAACGACGTTCGTGATCAGCACGCTCGGGCTGCTGGGAGTCGGCAAACAGGAAGCCTTCCAGCTCCTCTGGAATTCCGCGGGGATCTTCTACGGGCTTACGTACCTCGCGATGTTCGCGGTGCCGCTGCTGGGACTGCGACGCGCCGGGGTCGCAGTACCCAGGTGGGTGAAACTCTGTGCCGCGTCCGGGTTTCTCATGACCCTGCTCTATGTCACGCTCTCGGTCCTGCCCATCATCCCCGTTGGGAGCCGGACGGCGTTCGCGGCCAAGATCACGGGCTTGATCGTCGTGGCGAATCTCGTGGGCGTCGCGCTCTACTCCGCTGGCAAGCGTCGGTCAGCTTCGTGGTAGGTGACAGAAAAACCACAAGACTTTAACACGGAGTTCGCTGAGTACGCTGAGCAAGTTGCTATTCACTCTGCGAACTCAGCGTGCTCCGTGTTATAGTCTTTTGGCTTCTGATGATCTGGAGTCTTTGGTAATCCCGTTGACCATCCTCCTGATGCCCTCGCGAAGCAGCACGACGTGGAAGTTGATCAACAGGCCAA
>DATMBT010000232.1:0-6892 GCA_035559475.1 Gemmatimonadaceae bacterium | reverse complement strand
AAGCCCGGGAAGCAGGAGACTCCGATGCTGGTCGTCAGGCGGATCGGATTGCCGCGCGACGCCACGAAGAACTGGCTTTCGATCAGTTCGCGAAGCCGCTCGGCGAACGCCTCGGCACCCGGCGCTCCGGTTTCCGGCAGCACCACAACGAACTCCTCGCCGCCGTAGCGCGCCACGATGTCTACCGCGCGGACGACGCGTTGCAGCAACGCGGCGACCTCGATCAACACCGCGTCGCCCGTCAGGTGCCCGTGCGTGTCGTTGATCAGCTTGAAGTGATCCAGGTCGATCATCAGCAGCGACAACGTCGTGGTGTAGCGGCGTACGCGCTCCATTTCCGCCTGCAGCCGTTCGCCCAGCGCGCGCCGATTGAGCGTCTTGGTCAGCGGATCCGTATGCGCGAGTTCCTCGAGCCGGCGGTTGTCCGCGATCGTCGATTCGATCAGCGTGGCGCGCTGCGTGGCCGACACCGCCGCCCGAATCACCGTCTCGGCGAACTCCGCGTCGCCCGGCGTGAGCGGTGGTTCTGTAACGTTGCGTCGCAGGAAAAAGACGCCTGTCTCGTCGGGTTCCATCGCGAACGGGATCGCGATGACCGACCGGGTGGCGATGCGAGTACCATCACGCGCCCAGGTTTCGCGCACGTGACGATACAGGGGACTTACCATCACGTTCTCAACGAGCACCGGGCGACCCGTATCGATCGCCGTCTGCAGCTCGGGGTATTTGTCCATCGCCAGGACAAAGTCCGGGCTGATGCCGATCTCGTAGGCATAGGCGACGACCTCCGGCGCGGCACCCTGCTTCACGCGCACGACGCTGCACTGACTGAGGCCTAACGCGCGCGCCACACGCCGCGCCAGCAGGTGGTAGATCTCGCCCGTAGACAGCTCGTCGGTGACGTCGTGCAGGATGTCCATCAGGTGCCGACGTTGATCCGCCTGTTCCTGCACGCGGTTCAGTGCCTCGCGCGTTTCGCGCAGGGTATCGTGCGTCGAGCGCAGGATGGCGCGCATGCGCAGCTGTGCCTCGATGCGCGCCAGCAGCTCTCGCACGCGGAAAGGCTTACGGACATAGTCGACCGCGCCGAGCCCGAGCGTGCGGACTGCAGACTCCTCGCGTGTCAGCCCCGACATCATCACGATCGGGATGTCGCGCCAGCGTTCGTCACCCTTTATCGCCTCGAGCACGTCGGTGCCGCTGACGTCATCAAACAGGATATCGAGCAGCACCAGGTCGGGCGTCCGTTCCGTCATGAGCGGAATGACGCGACTCCCCTGATCGGTCGAGGTCACGTCGTATCCATGCTCCTTGAGGATCCAATCCAGCGTTCCAAGGAGCGCGGAATCGTCGTCGGCGACCAGGATTCGCGCGTCAGGCATTCAGCAGGGCCGCCAGTCCGGACCATTCGATGTTCCCGCCGCTGAGGATCGCGACGGTGTCGCCACGAGGCGTCACTCGGCCCTCGAGTAATGCCGCAACGGTAATCGCACCGCTGGGCTCGGCGACCAGCTTGCACCGGTCCAGGAGGTGACGCACGGCGCGAACGATGGCGTCCTCGTCCACGGTGACGACGTCGTCGAGGAAGGCCTCGTGGTGCGCGAAATTGATCGTGCCGATGCGGATCGACATCAGGCCATCAGCAATGCTGCTCGTCGAGGGAAGCGTAACGGGCTCACCAGCGGCGCGCGCTGCGGTCAGCTTCGCCGCACTAGCGGGCTCCACACCAATTACCCGTGCGTTAGGCTTTAGTTGCTTCACCGCGGCCGCCACGCCTGCGCTCAACCCCCCGCCCCCGACGGGAACCAGCACGGTACCCACGTCTGGCAGGTCTTCGACAATCTCGAGGCCCACAGTGCCCTGCCCGGCGACAATCCTCGCGTCGTCAAAAGGCGGTACGAGCGTGGCGCCTTCGGCCTCGACCAGTTCGACGGCGCGATCCATCCGATCTTTGGTCGTCGTGCCGGCCAGCACGACTCGAGCGCCGAGGCGCTCAGCGCCCGAACGTTTCGCGTCGGTCACCGTCGTGGGCATAACGACCGTCGCCTTCACGCCAAACAACCGCGCCGCGAGTGCCACCGCCTGTGCGTGATTGCCCGAGCTGGGCGCGATAACGCCGCGCGCGCGCTCTATGACCGTGAGGCCGGCGAGGAAGGAATACGCCCCGCGAAACTTGAAGGCGCCGCTCCGCTGCAGCATCTCGGGCTTCAGGAACACCGTGCCACCGATCTGCTCCGAGAGAGCTGTCGCGCGCAGCAGCGGCGTGCGCACCGCGACCGACCGCAGCGATAGCGCGGCCGCCTGGATCGCGCCGATGGAAACCAGTTCGGAGGACACAACGCTTCCGGACGACATGAGGTGCTTCAACCCGCGGAAATGGGGAAACCTTGAGCGCCCAGAAAATGCAATGATCTGAGCAATTTAGCGGCCGTTAGATGACACGAGATTGCTCATTATCGTCACGCGCGCGACATCTGGGAATGCATGACCGTGGCGCGTCTTAACTTCATGTGGTACAGCGACTAACACGCTGTGTGCCAGCCCGGGAGAGCTCCGGCGGCCCCCGTTTGAGTTGCTCGGGCGACAATAAACGTCGCGCTTCGATGTAGACCCGGAACCTCATACCCTCCCAGGGGAGACTCTGGAGTTGAACCTTCGGGGAAGCCAGCGCTTGTAGTGCCCCCTCGCTGCTCCGATATTCCTGCCCCCGCCAACTCACAGGAATGACGGCACTCTACTGGTTCGCGATGGTGGTCGGCGTCGGGATGTACCTCTTCTCCATCTTCGCCGACACGCACGGGCATGGTGACGTAGGCAGTCACGCTGACGCGGGCGACCATGGCCACGCCATGGACGGCTACCAGATCCTGTCGCTGCGCAACGCGACGTATTTCCTGTTCGCGTTTGGCGTGACTGGCGTGGCGCTGAACTGGATGTGGGGCGGCACTCGCGTTCTCTTCACCGCCCTGCTGGCACTGGGCATCGGCGTCCTGGGGGCATCGATCAGCACGTTCGCGTTCGGGTGGCTGCGGAAATCCGAGTCGGGCGAAATGCCCGGCGACCGCGCCTGGCTGGGTGCCACGGCGGAAGTGCTGTTGCCCCTCAGCGCCGGCGGGACGGGGAAGATCTTCATGTCGCGGTCCGGACGCTCGCAGGAGATGCTGGCGCGCCCGTTCGATGCCAACGCCACGAACCCTGAACAATGGTCGAGTGTCCTCGTGCTCGAAATTCGCGATGGCATTGCCCTGGTCGCGCCTAACGAAGAACTCACACTGGATGAACCGGCGCCGCGCCTTGGCGCTCCCAAGGAGAGCTAGACATGCTGGACAACCTGTTGTCGCAGGTCGGACTCGTGCTCGGCGGCGTGGTCCTGGCACTCATCCTGCTCGTGATCCTCACGGTGAAGAGCCTCATCGTGATCGTGCCGCCGAACATCGCCGCCATCATTACCGGCCGGAAACGCGTGTCCGAGGAGGGCGGAACGGTCGGATATCGCACAGTGATGGGCGGCCGCACCATGCGGATCCCGATCATCGAACAGGTGAACTGGCTCTCGCTGTCGACGATCCCGCTCGAGCTGTCGGTGGATGACGCGTTCTCGAAGGGGAACATCCCGCTCAACGTGAAGGCGATCGCCAACGTGAAGATCGCGTCTGACCCGGAGATCGTGTTCAACAACGCGGTCGAGCGGCTGCTGGGCAAGAACATCAGCCAGATCGAGGCGCTGGCGCGCGAGACGTTGACGGGTAACCTGCGTGGAGTGCTCGCGAAGCTCACGCCCGAGGAAGTGAACGAGGACCGGCTCGGCTTCGCGAAGCACCTCTCGGACGAGGCAGACCACGACCTGAAGAAGCTCGGACTGCAACTCGACGTGCTGAAGATCCAGCATGTGGCGGACAAAGTCGGCTACCTCTCGTCCATCGGTGAGAAGCGTACCGCCGAAGCGTTACGCGATGCCGAAATCGCCAAGGCGTCGGCCATTTCCGAGACGCGACAGAAGCAGGCCGAGGCTCACAAGCTGGCGGAAGTCGCGATGGCCGATAATGAGGCCGAGATCAAGCAGCGTCAGGCGGCAGCACGACAACTCGCTCAGATCGCGGAGGCGAACGCCGACGCCGAGATCAAGCAGCAACAGGCTGTGTCGCGGAGAATGGCGGACGTGGCTGGCGCCGAGGCGGACGTGAAGATCGCTGAGGCGCGCAACCTGTTGCGGGTGCGTCAGGCGGAGCTTGGGCGGGAGGCGGAGACGACGGAGCGCGTCGCCAAGTTCGTCGCACTGAAAGCGGAGACCGAAGCGAAGACGGAGATGGAAACGCAGCGTGTGATCATGGAGAAGACGCGTCTCCAGGCGGACGTCGTGCAGCCGGCCGAGGCGCGGCGCATCGCCGCCGAAGCCGACGCCAAGGCGCTCGCGTCTCCGATTTTCGAGGCAGGCAAGGCGCAGGCGGAAGTGCTGCGAATGCTCTACGCCGAGATCCAGAAGGCGGGTGATACCGGGCTGCAGGTTTTCCTGGCCGAGAAGCTGCCGGCAATGCTTGGCGTCACGGTGGACGCGATGAAAAACGTGCAGGTAGACCGCCTGACGATTGTAGACAGCGGTGGCGGCCAGGGCCTGGCGAATGCCACGACGCAGAAGGTGAACGCTTCCATTGCGGCGCTGGAGCAGGTGGCGGGTGCGTTAGGCCTGGACCTGGAAAAGTTCGTGAAGCGGATTCAGGGCACGAACGACGCGGAGCCGAAGCGGGTGAAGTCCGGCGAGTGAGGTCCCGCTCCGACTGGTTTCGTCGTGAATGTCAGGTTTCGACAACACACTTTGAACGCAGAGGACGCCGAGGACGCCGAGACTCTTGATCAGCCTTTGCGTTCCGCCGCGATGCCACTGCGTTCTCTGCGTTCTCTGCGTTCAAAATGTTTTGACCTTGTAAATGGAACGTAGAATCAGAAGTCCTTCAGCATGAGTTCGATCTTGGCGAGCACTCCCTCTGGGGTGCCGCCTGCGTTGCGAATGAGGTCCAGCACCGGACGAGACGCCCGTTGCATCAAGGCGTGAAGGACGTGGAGTGGCGTCAGGTATTCATGCTTGCGCTGTTCCGCCGTCGTGCGGGCGTCCATCAGGATGGCTGACACTTCCGGGTTGGCCGTCATCTCGGCGGGAACGACGACCATGAGGAAGTCATTCCGGTCCCGAACAGCTGATCGCAGCCGGCTCAGGTCAACGCCGGCATTCGCGAGGACTCCCACCGTGAGTCCCGCCTGGCTGAGGAGGCCGATGAACAGGTTCTCTTGCCCCACGGCACTCAGGCCCTTCGACGCGGCATCCTGCTTCGCGAACTGAAATGCCTCCTCAACATGGACCGCAGTCGGCATCACCCTCTTCGCGCGGCGTAACTCACGCTCACTCTTGAGGGTTTCGAGGTCCCTTCCGCCACACAGCTCGAGGATTCGCTGTGCATTGGGAAGGTTGTGAGGATTCATTGCGTGTTCTTCAGCGAGCTCCCGTGCTGACGCGTGAGGACGCCAGCCCCTGAGATTCACATCGGCGCCACGCTTGACGAGGTACTCCACGAGTGGTAGCCAGCCGTTCCCTACCGCCAAGTGCAGGACTGTCTGGCCCCAGGCGATGTAGTCGATTGGAAAGCCGCGATCGAGCAGCACGTCGAGAACAGCAAACCGTTGGTTGAACGCAGCAGTCAGGAAGGCCTCCCACACGATCTCCTGATCGTCCGGATTCGGGTTCTGAGGCACAGGCATGGGTCCGAGGGCAGTGAAGTCGGGGCGCACTTGCCTTGCCTCGTCAGTCAGCGAACCATCTTCGTGGACGTATCGCCTGACCGCCTCGGCGTCCCCGAGCCCAGCCGAAATCCAGAAGCCCTGACGAGGCTTAACACGGCGTGCGATCAAATCGACGACATCGCCATTCCAGCACCGCCAGATCACGTGCTCAAGGACAGAGTAGCCGTTAGGCGGTACCCACTCCGGGTCCGCGCCACGATCAAGCAGGTTTTGCATGTCTTCCGTTGACATGCGCATATAACCCAGCAGCATCCAGTTCAGGGTGGTCGACAAGTCCACCCTCTCCAGCAGCCAATCGTAGATGCGTCTCGACCCTGGAGTGGCTGTCTTGACATCGTGCAGCAGAACGTTTCGCGCGAGGGTATCTGAGCGCGGATGTCCCTGCTCGGCGGGGCTGAGTAGTTCCGGGTACTCTACCGTGAGCCGCTCGAGTCCCTCGAGATCCTCGGCGCGCAGGGCTCGCATGGCTTTCATGAGAGGTGTGTCCTGTTCCGTCCACGCATCGTATGGCTGAATGTCAGCCATCATCACCTCCCAGCTGGGATAGCGGTTCATCCGCGCCGAGGCCAGCTGCGCATCCTCGATCGTAACGTCGGACGCGAACACCCAGTCGAGTGTCCTGCCGTAGAAGCGCGGCACATATGCCGTCAGGCACTGGGCGGTCCAGGCACGGCGGTCCCTATGTTCGGCCATGATCGTGCGTGCCCATGCCTCGTGATTCTTCTGCGGATGGTGCCGATCGCGAGCGCCGGAGAGTTCGTGCCGGGCAAGTGTCTCGAAATACTCCACCAACCGCGGCCAGCTCGTGAAGCCGTACTCGCGAGCGATCGTAAACTGCGCGTCAGCCAGCTTGAACTCGTCAGGCTTTCGATCCGCGGTGCCCTTCAGCCTCGCACGAACACGGGTGAGGGCGTCGGAATTACCGCGGCGAATCTGCGCAAGGAGTTTCTTCGCCTGCTTGTGCTCGAACTCGAGGTTCGGCCGGGCAGGAAGTGCGCGAACGTCGGATGGGGAATCCGGCGCGTGCCCCTCGTGAGGGGCGTTGGTACTGGACATACGGCCTCCTTTCGTGTGGCCCGTGTCCGCACGGTGGGCCCGA
>DATMBT010000231.1:0-2757 GCA_035559475.1 Gemmatimonadaceae bacterium | reverse complement strand
GCCGTATTGCGCTTTTGTGATTTCACCGAAGCTAGCAAAGTATCGGAAGCGTTTCGCGAAGACCGATAAGGGCAGATAAAGCGTGAACGCGGGTAGCACGGATACCGCGGGTTACCACCGATTGAGCACGCCGTGCAGGGCAACGGCAACTGAGGTTTTCACCAGGCCTCTCACTGCTGCCCTGCACGGCGTGCTCTTTCAACGTAATCGGCAGTTTCCGCGCTTTCCGTGTTCACGCTCTATCCGCCTTGATCTGAATACGGCATCGCCTGTAGCCTCAGGATGTGGCCTCCCCGCTCGAGACTTTCCACCCACTCGTACAGGCGTGGTTCACCGAGACCCTCGGTGAACCGTCTGCTCCACAACGAGCGGGCTGGCCGGCAATTGGGAGTGGCGATGACACCCTCATCCTTGCGCCGACGGGCACCGGCAAGACGCTCTCGGCGTTCCTCTACGAGCTGAACGCGCTGATCACCGAAGGGCAGGAAAGACCGCTCGCCAATGCGGTTCACATCCTCTACGTGTCGCCGCTCAAGGCGCTCAGCAACGACATCCAGCGCAACCTCGACCTGCCACTCGCACAGCTGAAGGAGCGGTTCGAGCTCGCGGGCGAAGTTTTTCCGGAGATCCGCGTTGCCGTTCGCACGGGTGACACGCCGGCGTCGGCACGCACGCGCATGTTGCGGAAGACGCCGCACATCCTCATCACCACGCCCGAATCGCTGCACATCATCCTGACGAGTGTGCGTGGCCGGACGATGTTCAGCAGCCTGCGCGCGGTGATCGTGGATGAAATCCATTCGGTGGCGGGCAGCAAGCGCGGCGCACACCTCGCGCTCACGCTGGAACGACTGAGCCAGGTGTCACCCGCACCGCCGCAACGCATCGGGCTCTCGGCGACGCAGCGCCCACTGGACGAAATCGCGCGCTTTCTCGGCGGCTGCGAGACGCCCGTGCCTGACGAGGGACCGGCCTTCCGGCCCGTGACGGTGGTGGACTGCGGCCTCGTGAAGGAGATGCAGGTGGCGGTCACTTCACCCGTGGATGACCTCGGGCACGTAGACGGCACCATATGGACGTCGGTGGTGCCCCTGGTGCTGGAGCGGATTCGCGGTGCGCGCACCACGCTGGTCTTCGTGAACAACCGCGGCCAGGCGGAACGGATGGCAGCGCGCGTGAATACGCTGGCCGCCGAAGAGATCGCCCTTCCGTACCACGGCTCGTTGTCGAGGGAGCGGCGCCAGTTGCTCGAGGCGCAGCTCAAGGCCGGATCGCTGCGCGCGCTCGTCTCCACGAGTTCACTGGAGCTGGGCATCGACATCGGTTCGGTTGACCTCGTCATCCAGCTTCAGAGTCCCAAGCGAGTCTCGTCGGCGTTGCAGCGTGTGGGCCGAGCGGGTCACTCGCTCGACGCGGTGAGTCGCGGCCTGTTCATCCCGACATTCCGCGACGACGCGATGGAGCAGCTCGCAATCGTAGAAGCGATGCGTTCCGGTGACGTCGAGCCGACGCGCGTCCCCCAGAATTCACTCGATGTGCTGGCGCAGCTCATCGTCGCGATGGTCGCGTCCGACGAGACCGAATGGACCGCGTCGGCGTTGTACGACTTCGTCCGGCGCGCCTATCCCTGGCACCAACTCACGCGTTCGGCGTTCGATGAAACCGTGGCGATGCTCGCGGGCAAATATCCCGCCGACGTGGCGTCGGAACTCGACGCGAGGATTTTCTGGGACCGCGTCTCCGACACGCTCACGCCGGCGCGTGGTGCACGCCTCGTCGCCACGACGTCCGGTGGAACGATCCCCGACCGTGGTCTCTACAGTGTCAACCTGCCCGACAAGACCCGGCTCGGCGAACTGGACGAAGAGTTCGTGCACGAGTCACGCGTTGGGGATGTCTTCCAGCTTGGATCGTCCACGTGGCGCATCCGATCGATCGAGCACGATCGCGTCGTCGTCATTCCGGCGCCTGGTGCAGCGGCACGGATGCCTTTCTGGCACGGCGAGTTCATGGCGCGGTCGAATCACCTGACTGGGCGAGTGGGCGAGCTCCGGCGACGACTGGGAGCAGCGATCAGCGATCAGCGATTAGCGGACGTTGAGCGAGATTATGGCGCGGATGCGACCACCGTGCGCTCACTCGCGGAATACGTGCGGGAGCAGCAGGCAATCACCGGTGCTGTGCCTGACGAGAAGCAGCTGGTCCTCGAGCACTTCCGCGATGAACTTGGCGGTGTGCGGATGGTCCTGCACGCGCCGTTCGGGGGCCGGGTGAACGCGCCGTGGGGCATGGCACTGGGTCGGCGCATGCGCGAACGCCTGAACGTGGACGTCCAGGTGCAGACCACGGACGACGGCCTCATGCTGCGGCTGCCCGACCTGGGAGGCACGGTCCCGCCAGTGGACGTCATCACACGCCTGACGACGACCGAGGCGGAGCGGCTCATCCTGGAAGAGGTGAGCACGTCGTCGTTGTTCGGTGCGCGTTTCCGGATGAACGCTGCGCGAGCGCTGCTGCTGCCGCGCGGCAACCCGCGCCGTCGCATGCCGCTCTGGTTGCAACGCCTGAAGGCCGCCGACCTGCTGCAGGCGGTGCAGGCGTTCCCGTCGTTCCCCATAGTGGTCGAGACGTACCGCGATGTGCTGCAGGACGCATTCGACATGGAAGGGCTGCGCGATGTGCTGTCGCGCGTCGCGTCGGGGGCGTTAGGCATCCGCCAGGTGCAGACGGAACTGCCCTCACCTTTTGCGCGGTCGC
>DATMBT010000230.1:0-11794 GCA_035559475.1 Gemmatimonadaceae bacterium | reverse complement strand
ACGCTCAAGTGCCAGGAGTGCGGCACAATGAATTACCCGACGGAGTGGTTCTGCGAGCGTTGCGGTGGAGAGCTGGCGGCGATGTAGGGCGAGGAGGCAGGAACCAGGAGGCAGGGAATAAACAAGGGCCCGCGGCTTACGCCTGCGGGCCCTATGTATTTGGAACGTTTCGTTTCACCCCTGCTTCCTGCTTCTGTTTCCTACTTCTTCAGCGCCGTGTCCAGGCGGCCCTTGTAGCGTCCCGCAGCGTTGCGGTGAATGAGGCCTTTCCGGGCGGCGCGATCGAGGAGCTGAATGGCGCGCTTCTTCTCGGCGGGCGATGAGCTGGGCGTTGCAGCCTTCTTGAGGGCGGTGCGCAGCGTGGCGCGCTGGGCGCGGTTCCGGATCGCTGCCGCGCGCGACTTCCGAAGGTGCTTGGCCGCCGATGCAATTCTGGGCAAGGAATTACTCCAATGAAGCGAAAAACGGTATCGGTTTTGAACCGCGAAGCATAGGCTTGGACCTGTCGGATGTCAAGCAACGACAGTGAATTAGGCCTTGTCTCGGCTTTGACTCCAAGGTCACATCGGCTTACCTTGCGCGGAATCACGAACGGGCTCATCACCTGTTCTGTCCGGCTTCCCGCCGCCCCGGCCGCGCTTGGAGAATCTCGACAATTTCCTGCTCGCTGTCCCCGTGCTGTTGTTCTCCATGGTGGCTCACGAGTACGCGCATGGATACGCCGCCCTCAAGCAGGGTGATACGACGGCTCAGCAGCTCGGCCGGCTTACGTGGAATCCGATCAAGCACATCGACCCGTTCCTCACGATCCTGATGCCCGTCATGCTGTATTGGGCGTCGAACGGACAGTTCATCTTTGGCGGCGCCAAGCCCGTTCCGGTGAACCCGCGCAACTACAGGAACTACCGGCGCGGTGACATCATCGTGTCGCTGGCGGGCATTGCCGTGAACCTGCTGCTGTTCCCGTTGTGCGCGCTGCTGATCGTCGGGCTGGGTCTGCTCGGCAGGCTGATTCCGCCCGGGGTGGATACGCTGTCGCTGCTGCAGCAAATGATGGTGCGCGGTATCGTTTTCAACCTCGTGCTCGCGGTCTTCAACCTGCTGCCAATTCCACCGCTCGATGGGTCGCACGTGTTGAAGTGGGTGCTGCCGCCCGCGTGGTCGCTCCGGTACCAGCAGCTGGGACGTTATGGGATTGTCATCCTGCTCGTGCTGCTGTGGACGGATATTGGCCGCCCGTTGTTCGATATCTGGATGAAGCCCGTGACGCTGCTCGCGGAGTCCACGATCCAGGCGATCTTCCCATTCTTCCTGAAGTCACCCTACGCGATGGGGATCGGATGACCGCGACGGCGCCCATGCATAACGAGGCTTTTGTCGTCGAACTGCAGCAGTTCGAGGGGCCGCTGGACCTGCTCCTCACGCTGATCCGCGACGAACGGGTGGACATCTACGACATCCCGATCGCACGAATCGCCGAGCAGTTCCTGGCCCGGATCCGGTTCCTCGCCATCGACCAGGCGGCGGAATACCTCGAGATGGCGGCGCGCCTGCTGCGCATCAAGGCGCAGATGCTCCTCCCGCGCAACCAGGACAACGACGCGTGGGAAGATCCGCGCGCGGAACTCGTCAGGCGCTTGCTCGAGTACCAGCAGGTACGCGAGATCTCGGACCACCTCGCCCGCATGGCCGAGGATCGCCGCTCGCGTTTCGCGCGCGCGTGGCTGCCCTCGCAGTCGGTCGAGCCGCCACCGGCACCGCTGTCGCTCTCGCTCAGCGAGCTCCTGTCGGCGGTGGACCGGGTGCTGCGCATTGCCCGTGAACCGCACCTGCACGACGTGGTGCCGCGTCCGCTCGATGTGGACGGCGCCATCCGCACGATCCGCGCTGTCCTGGAACTGCGCGCCCGCGCGCGGTGGTACGATGTCATCCGTCCTTCGGCCGAGTCGTGGGAAGTGCTGTCGGCACTCCTCGCACTCCTTGAACTGGCACGGCGCGGCGAGCTTCGCCTGCGCCAGGCCGCTCCTTTCGGATCCCTGGTGATCACACGTGAATCCGCTGGCCAGGCTGCTTGAAGCGGCGCTCTTCGCGAGCAACCGTCCGGTCCCGGTGGAAGAACTCGCGGGACTCGATCCCGAGGCGTCGCCCACCGACGTGCGCGCGGCGTTAGGCGAGATCCGCGACACCTACCAGGCCAACGGCCACGGCGTCGAGCTCGTGGAGCTCGGCGAGGGGTGGCAGGTGCTCACGCGTCCCGAGTTCACCGATGCAATCGAACGGGCACAACTCGCGGCGCGGCCGCACCGCCTCTCGGGTGCGGCCCTCGAGACGCTCGCCATCGTGGCGTATCGACAGCCGATCGGGCGCGCCGAGATCGAGGAAATCCGCGGCGTCAATTGCGGCGCCATCCTGAAGTCGTTGCAGGAGCGCGCGCTGATCGACGTGACGGGGCGCGGTGAGGGGATGGGACGGCCACTGCTCTACGGCACGACCCCGCTGTTTCTCGAGCAGTTCGCGCTGCGACACCTCGAGGAACTGCCACGCGCGGACGAGTTGGCGGTGACGCTGCGCGTGGAGCCTCGCGCCATCTGATGGCGGGCACGATGCGGCTCCACCGCGCCCTCGCGCGGGCGGGTTTCGCATCTCGACGAAAGGCGGAACTGCTGATCGGAGCGGGACGCGTTCGGGTCAATGGTGCGATCGCGCACATCGGACAGGGAATCGATCCCGCATCGGATATTGTCGAAATCGACGGGCGCCGGGTCGAGCTGCGCGCCGTCCCCTCCGTCTGGATCGTCCTTCATAAGCCGGTTGGTGTGATGACGACACGGTCCGATCCGCAGGGTCGCAGGACCGTGTTTTACCTGGTGAAAGACGTTCCCGGGCTGGTGTACGTCGGACGCCTCGACCTCCAGACGGAAGGGGTGTTGTTGCTCACCACTGATGGCGACGCAGCGAACAAGTTGACGCATCCCAGTGCCGGCATCGAGCGCGTTTACATCGCGACCGTGGCTGGTGACGCGGAGGGCGCTGCGGCGCGCGCCAGGCGGGGTGTGATGCTGCATGACGGATTCGTGAAGCCGAAGCGGGTGACTGTTCGTCCCACGCCTGACGGGAAATGGACCTTTGAAGTCGTGATCGCCGAGGGACGGAAGCGCGAAGTGAGGCGACTGTGCCAGGAGCTGGGCCTGAGAGTGGAACGGCTGGTGCGGACGGAGTTCGGCCCTGTTTCACTGGGGTCGATGCCAGTCGGGACGACTCGGGCGCTCACCGCGCGGGAAAGGCAGGTGCTCGAGCGGGTACTTGGTAAGACCCTCGAATAGCGTGACAACGCTGGGTGCTTCTTACTTCTTACTGGGTACTGGTGTAGCGGGATGACGCAACGTGCTGGAGTAAACGCTGAACTCTCCAACGAGGATTCTGTGACCGAACGAACCAGGGCAGTCGCGACAGCCGCCGCTGTGGCGGACACCTCGATCGTGCAGGGCGTCCTTCAACAGGTCGCTCGGCGCGTCGTGGGTCAGGAGTACATGGTCGAGCGCCTGCTCATCAGCCTGCTCACCGGTGGTCACGTCCTGCTCGAAGGCGTGCCGGGGCTCGCCAAGACCCTGACGGTGCGCACGCTGGCCGAAACCATCAGCACCACGTTCCACCGCATCCAGTTCACGCCTGACCTGTTGCCGGCGGACGTCCTCGGCACGCAGGTGTTCGACCAGTCGCGAGGCTCGTTTACGGTCAAGCGCGGCCCGATCTTCGCCAACATCGTCCTCGCCGACGAGATCAACCGCGCGCCGGCCAAGGTCCAGGCCGCGCTGCTCGAGGCCATGCAGGAGAAGCAGGTCACGTTAGGCGGCGAGACGTTCATCCTCGAGGAACCCTTCCTCGTGCTGGCGACGCAGAACCCGATCGAGCAGGAAGGCACGTACCCGCTGCCGGAGGCCCAGGTCGACCGGTTCATGCTCAAGCTTCGCGTCGGCTACCCGAACCGCGAGGAAGAGAAGGAGATCATGCGGCGGATGGCGGGTGGCGAGCCGATTTCGGTGCAGCAGGTGGCGACGCCACAGGCGATCATGGAGGCCCGTCGGCATATCGCCGAGATGTACATGGACGAGCGCATCGTCGATTACATCGTGGACATCGTGCTCGCCACGCGGGCGCCGGCTGAGGCAGGCATGAAGGAGTTGACGCCTCTTATTGAGTTCGGTGCGAGTCCGCGTGCCACGATCGCGCTCGCGCAGGCGTCGCGGGCCCATGCATTCCTGCGCGGACGCGGCTACGTGACGCCTGACGACGTAAAGGCGATCGCACCCGACGTGCTCCGTCATCGCGTCCTCACGACGTATGAGGCCGAGGCGGAGGAAGTGACGTCCGATGATATCGTGAAGAAGATCCTGGCGACGGTAGAAGCACCATGAATGCAGAATGCAGAACGCAGAATGTGGAATGCAGAACGAACGCAGAATCGCGATTACTTCTGAATTCTGAAATCTGCATTCTGCATTCTGCATTTCATCCGTTATCGACGTGATTCAAAAGGTCTCCGTCCCCCCCGAAGTCCTTCGCCAGGTCCGCCTCATCGAGCTGCGCACGAGGCGGCTGGTGAACTCGCTGTTTGCCGGCGAGTACCGGTCCATCTTCAAGGGACACGGAATGGAGTTCGCCGAAGTGCGCGAATACATGCCGGGTGACGAGGTGCGTTCCATCGACTGGAACGTCAGCGCGCGCATGGGCAAACCTTTCGTCAAACGGTACATCGAGGAGCGTGAGCTGACCGTGATGCTGGCGGTGGACCTGTCCGGTTCCTCGCAGTTCGGCACGGTGAGCCGATTCAAGGCGGAGATGGCGACTGAGCTGGCCGCGGTGCTGACGATGAGCGCCGTGCGCAACAACGACCGTGTCGGCGTGTTGCTGTTCACCGATCGCATCGAACATGTCGTTCCGCCTGGAAAGGGCCGGCGGCATGCCCTGCGCATCCTGCGCGACGTGCTGGTCCACGTGCCCGAAGGCAAGGGCACCAATATCGGCGCGGCGCTGGAATACCTGAACCGCCTCCTGCCACACCGCGCGATTGTCTTCCTGATCTCGGACATGATCGACTCGGGAGTGGAGCGGCCGCTCAAGTACCTCGCACACCGACATGACGTCGTGGTTGCGCCACTGGAGGACCCGTCGGAGTGGGCCCTGCCGGATGTGGGCGTGGCGCGGTTCGTGGATCCGGAAACCGGGCAGGTCGTAAGTGTAGATACTTCGGATCGTCGCGTACGCGAAGGATTCCGCAAGGCGTCCGAGACTGAGCGCCTCGCGCGACGCCAGTTGCTCCGAAGGCTTGCCATTGATGAAGTGCCGGTGAACACGAAAGACGGATACCTCGAGGCGCTGCTGCGTTTCTTCCGGGCGCGTGGCATGCGAGTCCGGAGGCGGTGGTGAGCGCGCTCGCCATCCTGGCGCTGGTACAGGCGGTGACGCTCAGCGGGCGACTGCAGGGCGGTGTGACGGTCACGCCCGAAACGGTTCGCGTGGGCGATCCCTTCACGGTTTCCGTGCGCGTGCGAGCCGCACCTGGCGCCACGATCGAGTTCCCCACGACGTCCGATTCGGGGGGACCCGTCGAGCCGCTCGACCCGGTCCAGATCGTGACCACCGCCGACAGCGCGGGCATTGACCAGACGGCGACGTACCGCCTGGCGGCGTGGCGCGTTGGCCGGTTCGCGGTCGAGTTCCCGGACGTACTCGTCAGGCAGGGCACGGGAAATCGTCGCGTGCAGGTGAGCAACGTCGTCATCACCGTGGTGTCGGTGCTCCCTGCTGACAGCGCGGGTGTGGAACCGAAACCACCGCGACCGGTGTTCACGTTCGGGCTGCCGTGGTGGGTCTGGGCGCTGGCGGTGCTTGTGGCGGTGGCCATCATTTCGCTCATCGTCTGGCTGTGGCGCCGCCGGCGTCGCCGAGTGCCGGTCAGCGAGGCGCCATGGGCGCTTGCCGAGCGCGAGTTCGTTCGGATCGAGGCGCTCGGGTTGCTCGAGGCGGGCGAACGTGCCCGGTATGTGGCGCTGATGGTCGAGGTGCTGCGGGACTATCTCGCGGCGACGGTAGACGGCGCTTCCACGTCGCAGACCTCGAGCGAGATGGCGGGCGCGGTCCGCCGCGCCGGCATCGGGACCTATGCGCGAATCGCCGCACTGCTGTCCGAGGTGGACCTCGTCAAGTTCGCCGGGCGACCGGTGAGTGTTGAGCGCGGGGCCGCGCTGGGCAGCGAAGCGCGCGCCGTTGCGGCCGCGGTGAACGCCTACATGCAGCAGGTGGAAAAGACCGCGAGGGCCGCCTGATGAAGGTGTTCGACTGGCCATGGATGGCGGGTGTGTCGATCGTGGTGGCCATCGGCATGGCATTGCTCGTACGGCTCGCCTACCAGCGCCGGATCAAGCGCGTTGCCCGGCTGGGTACCCGGCAACTCGTTATGCGCCTGGTTCCCGCATCGGCACTGCGACTGCCGAGCGGGCGGGCCACGCGCCTCGGCCTGGCGACGCTGTTGTCGGCCATCGCGCTCGCCGGGCCGCGCTGGGGCGAGGAGACCACCATCCTCACAGGCGAGGGCATCGACATCGTGCTCGCCCTGGACGCGTCGCTCTCGATGATGGCGACCGACGAACGTCCCACGCGGCTGGAACGGCTCAAGCAGGAGGTGCGCCGCCTTCGCGCAGCGTCTCGAGGTGACCGGTTTGCGCTGCTCGCGTTTGCCGGCCGGAGCTACATCCTGTCGCCGCTGACCGTGGATGACGGCGCGCTCGACCTGTTTCTCGACAACCTGGACCCGTCGATCGTGGGGCAGGCGGGCAGCGCCATTTCGCGAGCGATCATCCAGGGCACGGACCTGCTGCAGGCGAGCCGGTCGGCGGGTGATCGAGCGCTGGTCATCATGAGCGATGGCGAGGCATTCGAGAATCCCGAGGAAATCGTGGCGGCGGCGGAGCGCGCTGGAAAAGCCGGCATCGCGGTCGTAACGGTCGGTTTCGGCACCGAACAGGGGTCAACGATCCCCATTCGGGAGGGTGACCGGATCGTCGAGAAGCGCGACGAGAACAACCAGGTCGTCGTGACGCGCTACACGCCGTCCACACTCAGTGCGGCGGCGGCTGCAGCCCATGGCACGTTCATCGATGCGGGGGCGACGGACAAGGCGACCCGTATTCGACGCGCGTTGCAGACTCTCCGCGCCACAGCGCGCCAGGTGGAGAGCGGACGGAATGGAACGCCGCGCTTCCAGCTGTTCCTGCTGCCGGCGTTCCTGCTCGTGGTCGCCGACAGCCTCGGTTCGTTACGACGACGCAAAACGAGCGCGCAAGATCGTGCCGCCGTGGCCGCCGCGGTCGGACTCGTTATGCTCGCCAACGGATGTGCGATGCCGGGAGCCCAGGCCGCGCGGGGGGCCGACCAGTACCTCGGCGGACAATACGCAAGAGCAGCGGCGTCGTATCGATCGGCCATTGCCAACGGCGACCAACGGCCGGAGATGCTGTATAACCTTGGCACCGCCCTCGTGGCCGCCGACTCGCTCGATCGCTCCCTCGAACCGCTGGAGCGTGCCACGCTGGCCGAACGTGAGGAGTTGCGGTACCGCGCCGTGTTCAACATCGGACTGGCGCACCTGAAGGCGGGACTCGCCGGGGTACGTGATGCGGACTCGACACGGCGCGAGCTGGCCACTGCGGTTGAGGTTTACAAGCGCGCGCTGCTGATGCGATCCTCCGATTTCGACGCCAAGTGGAACTACGAACTGGCGCTGACCGAGTTGAGCCAGCAGTCCTCGTCAGGCGGATCCAGCCAGCCGCAGCAGGAACCGGATCCGCAGCCGCAACCGCGTGAACCGCCACCGCCCTCGCTGGGCCGGGACCAGGCAGAGCAGCTCCTCAGCAGCGCCGCGCGCGACGAGCAGGCGGTGCAGGGCAGGAAGCAACGCGAAGCCCGGCCCACGCAGCCGCGCCGGGGGAAAGACTGGTGAGAGCGCGGAATGCAGAATGCAGAGCGCGGAGTGCAGAGTGGCCCAGATGGGCCGTCTATTCTGCACTCTGCATTCTGCAATTTGCAATCTGCATTTGGTTGCCTTCGACGGCCGTCTCTCAGGATACGACACGAGCGACGATTCCCTATGGGATCGCGTCGCGGGCGCAGTTGAACGCGGACGACGACATCGCGTTCCGGGCCATGACGCTGCCGGACACCGTGTGGGTTGGCCAGCAGGCGACGTACCAGGTCGGCGTCTTCCTGAGCGACGAGATCCGGGGCAGGCTGCGCCGGAACCCCGTCTTCGTTCCGCCCGAGTTGCGGTCGATGCTGGCGTATGACCTGGCGTCGCTGAGCAGCGTGCCTCGTTATGCAGGCTCGCGCCGCTACGAAGTGCACGTTTTCCAGCGGGCGCTCTTTCCACTCACCGCGGGGAGGCACGAGATCCCGCCGGCCCGGCTCGAGTACGCCCTGCCGCTCAGCAACTCGTTCTTTGCGCGCGAGGAGAGCCATTCGGCGCGGACGCAGTCGCTCGTGGTCATCGCGCGCGAGCCGCCGCTTACGGGCCGGCCCGACGGGTACAAGGGCGCGGTGGGGCGACTCGCGTTGCACACGCGGCTCGACGTTCGCAGCCAGCGCACCGGCGACCCGTTCACGTACACCGCCGTCGTGCTCGGCACCGGCAACGTGTCGCTGCTCCCGCGTCCGGAGCTGGCCGTTCCGTGGGCGGATGTCGTACCCGGCGCGGTGCGCGTTCAGATGGATTCGTCGACGACGCTCGTGCGGGGCCGGAAGGAATTCGACTGGATCCTGACGCCGGTCCGGCCCGGTCGTCAGGCAGTGCCGGGTATCCGGTATCCGTTCTTCAATCCTTACTCGGAGCAGTACGAGGTCGCCTTCGGCCGCGGGGATTCGGTGACCATCACCGGAGAGCCGGTGGTGGCCGACCGGAGCGTCGCGGATTCAAGCCCGGTGCTTCCGCTGCGACGCACGTACGAGGGCCAGGTACCGGCGCCCATCACCGATTCGCCGCTTTTCTGGTTTCTCATCACGATGGTGCCGTTTCCCTTCGTGTTCGTGGTCTTCGGCCGTCGCCCACGCCCACAGCGGGCCGCGCCGCCCGAGGCGCAATTGCGGGACGCCAGGCGCGACGGAGGGGCCGACGCCGCACTCGTCAGGCGGATCTTTGCGCGCGCCGTCGCCGACCGCGTGCACCTCACGCCAACGGACATGACGGACCAGGAGACGATGCGTCGCGCCTTGCGCCGTGCCGGCGTGTCCGAGCCAACAGCGGTGGACGCCGCGTCGCTCCTCACGAGCCTCGACAAGTCAGTTTTCGGCGAGGACGCTTCCACCGATGTGGCGAACCCGGAGCGCGCGATCGTGCTGCTGCGCGCGATCGATGACGAGGCTCGTTCCCGAGCGGCCATTGCATCACGTCGCCTCAGCCGACGCCTGGTCGTAATTGCGTTTGTCGCCGCCGGCTCGGCCACGGCCTGGGCGGCCACGCAGGATGTCGTCGCGACCACCGTCTTCCGTGACGGCCTCGCCGCTTATGACGCGAGGGAATTCGGCTCGGCTCGTCAGGCATTCTTCGAGTTGGCGCAGGCGCGCCCACGCGCCGCCGATGCCTGGTACAACTTTGCCACCGCGTCGTGGCAGCTCGAGGATACCGCGGCCGCGGTCATCGGATGGCAGCGCGCCATGCGACTGGATCCCATGACCCCGGACGTTCGTGACCGCCTGCGGCTGGCACCGGGGACGCCAAAGCTCTGGCATGGCGTTCCTCCAGTTTCGTTGACCGTACTCGCGATTGTGGGTGCCTCGCTGTGGGTGTCAGGGTTCTTCCTGCTCGCGTTCGCGCGCCGGCGACGCCATGTTCTGCTCTCGAGGTTCGGAACGGTGCTGGCCGCGGCAGCGGTGCTCGTCCTGCTGGCCGGCATCCGCCAGAAAGAGATCATCGACGGGCGCGACGCTGCGGTCGTGCTGTCGGCGGCGCGCTTGAGGGCCATGCCTGTGCTTTCTTCGGAATCGGGAATCGAGGCACAACCTGGGGAAGTGGCAACGATCCTGGCGCACCAGGGCGCATGGACTCGCGTCGAGTTGAGCGACCGGCGCCGTGGCTGGGTGGAAGCGCAGCGACTGCAGGTGCTCGCGCCTGATGCCATCGGCCAGGACGTCGCGCGATGAGGTCAGCACGTTGACACTCGTTCTGATCGCCACCTGCGCGTGCCGGAGGGACTCGTGCCGCGCATAGCCATGTTGTCAAGCGAGGTGGCCGACCAGATCGCCGCGGGCGAAGTCGTCGAACGTCCGGCATCCGTCGTGAAGGAGCTCCTGGAAAACGCCCTCGACGCAGGGGCTACCACCGTTGACATCGACCTCGAGGAGGGCGGTCGTCGCCTGGTGCGGGTCAGTGACGACGGCAGCGGCATGGATCGCGACGACGCGCGGCTTTCGGTCGAACGCCACGCAACGTCGAAGATTCGCACGGCCGCCGACCTCGTTGGCGTGCGCAGCTTCGGCTTTCGCGGTGAGGCGCTGTCCGCAATCTGTTCGGTCTCGCGTTTTTCAGTCACGACGGCCACGGAAGACGGCGCCGGCACTCGTGTCGATGCATCCGGTGGCACCTTGCACGACGTCGCCGACGCGGCGCGACGCCGGGGAACGACGGTCTCGGTGCAGGACCTGTTCTACAACACGCCCGCTCGCGCGCGTTTCCTTCGCGGAACACGCTCGGAGTGGCGCGCAACGAGCGACGTCCTCGTGTCCATCGCGCTCGCTCGCAGAGATGTGAGGCTGCGTGTCACGGCGGACGGGAAGGAAGTCATGGCGCTCGCTCCCGCCGGCTCCATGCGCGACCGCGTCGCTGGATTGTGGGGCGTCGCGGCGGTAGGTCGCTTTCTGGACGTAGACACGGTCACTGGCCCGGTTCGCGTGAGCGGGCTGACGGAGCGCCCGGGGGATGTCGGCACGGCGTCGAGGCGCACCGCGTTCATCGTCAACGGCCGGGCCGTGCGCGATATCGGCCTGACGAGAGCCGTGGAAACCGCGTATCGCACTGCGCTGGCGGCCGGCCTTCGGCCATCGTTCGCGCTCGAAATCCAGCTTCCGGGTGACGCAGTGGACGTCAATGTCCATCCCGCCAAGGCGGAAGTCCGTTTTCACGACCGGTGGGAGATCGAGCGCGCCGTCGAGCGTGCGGTAAGGCGTGCGCTCGGAGTCCTGGATAGCGCGGCGTTCGTCGGCGCCGGCGCACGGGTGTGGCACGCGCCTCAAGGGGCGCAGGAATATTCGCCACCGCTGACGACCCTCCCGGCAGACGTCCTTGCGGCGGCCCCGTTGTTCGAGGACGCTGACGGCGACAACAGCGGCACGATGCACGCCCTCGAGGACATCCCCGTTCCACCGTTGTTCCAGTTGCGCCGCACGTACCTCCTCTACGAACACGACGAGGGCGTCGTGCTCATCGACCAGCACTCGGCCCATGAGCGCGTGCTGTACGAACAATTCATGGAGCAGCTGACGAGTGGCGGCGCCACGTCGCAGCGATTGTTGATCCCCGAGACCATCCACCTCTCGCCGCGCGATGGGGAGTCACTCGAAGCGCACCGCGAGGCGTTCGCGCGCCTGGGTTTCGAGCTCGAGGCGTTCGGCGGGCACTCGGTGATCGTCCATGCGGTCCCGATGCCCCATCGGCGGTTTGACGCGTTGAAGTGCCTTCGCGAATCACTGGCTGCGCTGAGCGGCGACCGCGGGGCCACCGCGCACGCCGGCCATGAGAAGCTCGTTG
>DATMBT010000229.1:0-2950 GCA_035559475.1 Gemmatimonadaceae bacterium | reverse complement strand
CGAAAGGCGCAGACCAGTTCGATCCTCCAGCAGAGCGTGGAGGCGTACCTGCAGGACATGGGGATCACGACGGATTTCCTGCCTGACGAGAACCGGAATCCCATGGCCGCCCACCCGCACGATGCCGTCGACGTCGTGCCCGAACCCGAAGTGCCTGTGGGCACTGTATTCGCGGTCGTGAACTACCTCAGGCTCCTGGCCCCGCCGGCGCCTGGTGAGGCAACCGCGGAGCGTGAGCGCGGATCCGTCGCTTTCACGAACCTCGGTTGCGCGGCATGTCACACGCCGGTGGTCCACACCGGGAATGCCATCGTTCCCGCGCTCGCGAACAAGCCGGTGACGCTCTACTCGGACCTGCTGCTTCACGACATGGGAGACGCCCTCGCCGATAATCGTCCCGACGGACAGGCCAATGGCCGTGAGTGGCGCACCACGCCGCTCTGGGGCCTCCGGCTCATCCGCCAGTTCCTGAATGGGGAAGCATTCCTGCTCCATGACGGGAGCGCGCGGACGATCGAGGAAGCGATACTGCGGCACGGCGGTGAGGCTCAGCGCTCTCGTGACTTTTTCAACGCGCTGAACAGCGCCGATCGCGCGGCGCTGCTCGAGTTCGTGGGGTCACGTTGATGTCCTGCGACCGGCGTGACTTCGTCCGGCACGGGACCGCGGCACTCGCGGTCGTGCTGCTTCCCGGGTGCGCGTCGCTGGTCACGCGGCGCGTCCCCGTCGAAAATGGACTCGTCAGGCTTTCGCTGCGGCAGTACCCGGAGCTCGCGGAGCCGCGCGGGTCACTGCGCCTGATGCCGGACGGGTGGGAGGATCCCGTGTACCTGCTCGCGCTCGACGACGGCGGCTTTGCCGCGGTCTCTTCGATCTGCACGCACCGCGGTTGCACGGTGGACCTTGGCGGTCCCGGCTTCGCCTGCCCGTGCCATGGCTCCCAATACGACCGCGAAGGCAAGGTCGTAAAGGGGCCGGCCAGCCGCGCACTCACTCGTTATGCGATACGGGTCTCGGGTGACGAGCTGGTGATCGAAGTGGGGGCAACGCCGTGAAAACGACGAATGCCGTGACGCTCGGCCTGATGCTCGCCCTCGCAACACCAGCGTTCGGCCAGCAGCGTGACACGGTGCGCGCCGACACCACGCGTCCCTTCGTGCGCGGCGGTGTGTACGACAAGCCGTACCAGACGCGACTCCTCGGCCGGACTGCCATCGGTGGCTACGCCGAGGCCCACGCACGATACGAACGTGTGGACGGACTGATCGAGGATTCCGGCTTCGAGCTGAAACGATTCAACCTCTTCACGTCGACTCGTGTCAGTGACTTCGTGCGGATCGCCGCCGAGGTCGAGATCGAGGAGGCCGGCGAGGAGATCAAGCTCGAATACGCAGCCATCGATGTGCGCATCCACCAGTTGCTCACGGTGCGCGGGGGGATGCTGCTGTCCCCGCTTGGCCGGTTCAACCTGGCGCACGACAGTCCGCTCAACGAATTCACGGATCGGCCGCTCGTGTCCACCGAGGTTCTCGGCGTTGCGCTCTCGGAGCCCGGGTTTGGCGTGCTCGGACAGGCGCCGGTCGGTCGTCAGGGGCGCCTGACGTGGGAAGCGTACATGACCAACGGGTTTGACGATGGGCTCATCGTGAACTCGCCCGAGGGAACGCGCATCCCGCTCGGCCGCGGCAACGTCGAGGACCAGAACTCGTCTCCTGCGTTCGTGGGCCGGCTGGCGTGGAGCCCCTCGGTAGGGATGGAGCTTGGCGTCTCCGGGCATCACGGTGCCTGGAACGTGTTCAGGACCGAGGGGACGGTGGTGGATGAGCGCCGTAACCTGTCGTTAGGCGTCGTGGATGGCGAGGTCACCATCGCGGGCTTCCGGCTGAGTGGCGAGGCGGCGCTGGCGCGGGCCGACATACCACCCGGGCTCGCGGGGATCTACGCGTCGCGCCAGGCAGGATGGTACCTCGACCTCGTGCGCAACTTCGGCGCCGGCTGGGTGCCCACCGCCCCGGGCAGCGTGTTCGCACTGAAGGCGCGGTTCGACGCCATCGACCTCGATTCCGACGCGGTTGGCCAGCACGTGCGGCAGGCGTCCGCGGGTGTGAACTTCAGGCCGACCAGCGAGTCGGTGATAAAATTCGAGCTGGTGCGCGGATGGCGGTTCGACCCGTTCAACAACCGGAGCGACTTCGCTCGCGTCCTTGGCTCTTTCGCGACGTACTTCTGACACAACCTTCCGTCTGGGACGTCGCGGACATCGCGGCGTATCCTTCGCTCAAAGGCACGACCACATCCGACGTCTGCGTCGTCGGACTGGGTGGAAGCGGCCTGGCCTGCGTCGATGAATGCCTTCGCGCAGGCGTGTCGGTCGTTGGGCTGGACGCCGGCAGGGTTGGCGGAGCGGCGGCCGGGCGGAATGGTGGATTGCTGCGCGCCGGAAGTTCGCTCTTCCATCACGAGGCACGAGCCAGGTACGGCCGGGAGCGGGCGGCCCGCATCTATGCCGCCACACTGGAGGAGCGGGAACGAGTCATTGCCCGGCTTCCATCGATCGCGCGTCGCTGCGGCTATCTCCGGCTGGCGCATGACGACGAGGAAGCGCGGGATTGCCGCGCGCACCTGCAGGCGCTGACGGACGACGGCTTCGACGCGGGCTGGTACAATGGATCGTTAGGCTCCGGCCTGCTGGTCCGTGAGGACGCCGCGATCGACCCGCTGGCTCGTTGTCGCGCCGAGGCGGCGGCGGTCACGGCGAATGGCGCGCGACTGTTCGAGGCGTCGGTCGTTCGACGCCTTGAACCGGGGTTGGTGGACACGGATGAAGGAACCGTGCAGTGTCGCGCCATCGTTGTTGCCGTTGATGGCGCGCTGGCGCGCATCCTGCCCGAGCTCGAGGACCACGTGTGGCCCATGCGGCTGCAGATGCTGGCCTCGGGTCCGCACCAGC
>DATMBT010000228.1:0-2706 GCA_035559475.1 Gemmatimonadaceae bacterium | reverse complement strand
ACTGCAAGGCGCGATTCGCGCCTCCTTCCAGCGACCCTTGCGGCGTCAGAGGGTCAGCCTTTCTCACGGCGTCCGGACCCACCATCCCTTTGCAGGGCATGACGGGGTCCGTCACCTACTACATGGACGCCCTGGCCCGGGCGAAGGTGACGTGACCTGCGTCACGTGAGTCCAGGCCGAACGTGATCCACATCACCCCCGCCCCAGGCCGTCAGACTCGCTGCGTAGAGCAGCGGGTCAGGATGTGTGGCACGTTAGGCAGTAATGATGGGCACAGCGACCAGGATGGTCCGTAAAAACATTTCAACACGGGGGTCACGGAGGTCCCGGAGGCAACCCGCGTTACAAAGCTGGTTGCCCGAGGCTGACCCCCGTGACCCCCGTGACCCCCGTGGTAAAGTGTTTTTCTGGAACTGATGGTTTCGGGGATATTCGGCGCCCGGGCCTACTGGGTCATCCCGGTCATCAATGTCCTCAACTTGCCGCCCGGCGTCAGCGGAATGTGGTCGACACGTTCGACCCTCGGTGGAGTCGCCGGCTGGACAAGCCGTTCGAACGTGCGCGCGATCGTCTCGCGATCCGCTTCTATTGAAGGGATGTCCCGCTGGACCACGCGGATTTGCAGCGAGGCATCATCCGCCTGTGCCACCTGGAAGTCCACGATGCTGTTCGTGCCCGGCGACACCGCCTCCACCGCCTGCGCCGGCGTGATGTGACTTCCGTCACGTGTTACGAGCACATCGCTGGTGCGGCCCACTACGCGACCAAACACCGGCAGCCCGCGACCACAGGCGCATGGCTTCTCGTCAGGCGCGATCGCGCGATCGCCAATCCGGTACCGGATGAGCGGCGTCGCCGTGTTGTGCAGCGAGGTGATCACCACGTCGCCCTCCTCTCCCGGCGCGGCCGCCAGGCCGTCGGCACGGACCACCTCCACCACGATGCCCTCCGCGGGCACGTGCATCGTTCGCGACTCCACGCATTCATGCGATACGAGCCCGGTCTCCATCGTGGCATAACGCTCATATACCTCACACTCGAACGCCTTCTCGAACGCCCGGCGATAATGCGGGTGCAGGTGGTTCCCGCCGCTCCAGCACGCGCCGGCCTTCACGGTGCGACCGTCATCGAGCAGCGCCACGGCCAGCACATACAGCGCGTTCGACACTCCCCAGATGAGTGCCGGAGGATTCTTCGTCAGCTCACGCACCAGGCGCCGCACCGATTCTATGTCGGTCACCACCGGCGCGTGGAACGCCGCGGTGTTCAACAGCACCGCGCTGATCTCCTGCGCCCTCCCGACCGGGCGGCAGCGAACCTCGAGCCGGCGTGTGCCGACATCCGATCCCATCCACGCGCGCGCACGCGCCTCCCCGGCGTCAAGCCAACGCATCTGCTCCAGCGGCCAGAGGAACCTGACCGGACTTCCGGTCGAGCCCGACGTCTGCGCGCGCATTCCCCGACTGCCGGGAACCCGCATGCCTTCGACGCCAAGTCGTTTGAGGTCTTCGCGCTCGAGGATGGGCAGCGCACGAATGTCATCGATCGTGCGAATGGCGTCGGCCGTAATACCACTTTCATTGAAACGGGCGCGATACCAGGGCACGTTGACCGCGACGCCTAACAACCGGCGCAGCTTTTCGGCCTGTAACTCCGCGATACGGTCGCGCGACCACCACTGGCTCTCCTTGAGCGCGGCGTATTGCGGACCCGGACGCGCGGGGTGCGCGTGCCAGAGCGCGTACGCCATGTGCTCACGCCATCCGCGCAGGCCTGCAGGCGAAGCCGTCGAAGCCATCAGGATCTCTCGAGGAGTGAAGTGCCGCTCAACCCGCGTTCGTCCGCGCCGGCCACGCCACACGCGGTCGCGCCGATGTCGGTGATGCGCGGCGCACGCCCGATGTCGCTCACGCGCGAGGCGCCGGGCACGACGAGCACCCACGCGTCATCCACGTGATTCCCGGACCGTCCGCTCCCGACGCCCTTTCGAATCACCTCGCCGTGCTGCGGCGACTGCACGCGCGCGACGCGCGTGCCTGGGGTGTCGCCCCAATGAACCACGAGGTCGGGCAACATGGCGACATGAGTTCCACGATCCGTCATCTGTGTCATGCGCTCGACCTTCGAGATTGCGGATGCGCCATCAGGATCGGTGAACGTCAACAGGCCGCGCGCAATGCGATCGACCAGTTCCGGCACTTCGTCGGCATCCACGATGCCGTGACGCTCACGGCCCTTCAGGTTCACGCGAATGTATCCCTTGTTCTCACCGGGAACAGCCATCGCCCTGGTTCGCGTCCAGTCGAGCCGCATGTACAATCGCGTCGCGATGTCGGCGACCACGTCGTCAGGCAGCAGGCGGGCGACGCGATCCCGCCACGCCACGGGCACGGCCGATCGCAGCGCCCAGATCGGAGAACGTTGCTTCGCAGCACTGGCCACGGGAGCATGGCCGTTCAGGACGGCGTCCAGCATTCCAGGCAGGAGGTCGGCGCGACTGGTATTGGCGCCCATGCCGGTCGGCGAAAACATGATGATGTCGGCCGACGGTGGGAGCGCCTCGAGGACCCGTGCGAGCGCGCGGTCCACCGCCTCGTACACATCCGCCAGGCCGTCGCGGAGCGACGCTTCCGCGTCTGCGCCTAACGACTCGTCCATCACCGCCGACGGGTCCCACAAATGGTGGCCCGCCTTGTGGGGCGCCGC
>DATMBT010000227.1:0-9284 GCA_035559475.1 Gemmatimonadaceae bacterium | reverse complement strand
CGCGATCCGCTCCTGTTGGGCAGCGGCAGACGCATCCGCACCCGTTGAATCGGATAACCCGCTGAACAGCAGCTCCGCCGGGTCCAGCGCATCGCGCGGGACATAGATCGGGTCATTGGCATTCGACCGATCACCATTCAGGTCGCCGCGCGCCGACGTGCCGAATGCCAGGTACGTGAACGGCCTGCCGGCCTCTCCCAGGTAGTACAGCGACACCGCGAGCGATGCCGGCCGGGGAGCGCTTGTCCATGTGCCGGCGATGACGACCCGGTGCGGGATGTCGTTGGCCGATGTTCCCAGGCGCCACTCATCGTGCCGGCCACCGGTGGGATCTGCAGTCGCCCAGGCCACAATGCCCCGCGTGTTCACGCGCGTCGGCGTCTGTACATCGCGAGACCCCGAGAACGTGTAGGACGCGAACCCGCTCAACCCGGACGGGCGCGGCGTTGTCTCCACCCGCGTCGAGATGCTGAACGACCTGTTGCGCCCGGTGTTCTGCACCTCGAAGACATCGGTGTACACGGAGTCGGGAGGACGCGGCGGCGTCCCTCCCGGACCTAACGCGGCGTACATCACACGGCCGTAAGGATCCGTGCCGACCGGCTCGGGCAGCGCGAGGTTCACGATGATGAAGTCCGACAACAGCCGCGTCAGCAGCACCTCGTTGGTCAGGCGGAGGTTTCCGGGAACGCGCTGTTCGATGGCGAATGACCCCCGCGCCACTCGCATCATCCTGAGGTCGGGATGCAGGAGGTCCACGTCACGCGCCGGCTGTGAAAGCGTGGCGCCCCCCGCACACGCGGTGGGGGCCTGCCCCGCGTCAGGCACGAATTGGGATGGATACCGGTCGGCGCCTCCGAGGTAGTTGCAGCGCAGCACGCCGCTACCCAGGCCGTAGTTCGACAGCGCGGCGTGCGCCCAGGCAAGTGGATAGCGCGTCGTGAACACGCCTGCCCCGCCGCGAATCACGCGATCGCTCCCTCCGTTCGGAGTCCATACGATTCCCACGCGCGGTGACCATTCCGTCCTGGCGCGCGGTTTCTGGTCGGTGCGGCGACCGAATTGCGCTTCGATTGCGTCAACGCGGGGAGCATGCGTGAAGAAGGACAACCGGTCCCCCCGCAAGCCCGCCGTTATGGTGAGAAGATCCCCCACACTCCACTGATCTCCGACCCAACCGGCCAGCTGGATGCCACGGAGCGAAGGGTCACCGTTAGGCGCGTTGATCCGGACTTCATAACGATCCGCACGGCCGGCTGCGAGGTCATCGAGGTTCACGAAGTCCCACGTCCCGAACGAAGTCGCCGGTGTCTCGCGCTCGATCTGGAAGCTCTCGACCTCGACCCCCAGGATGCCCACGTGCTGTGGCGGCACCGGAATCGTGAGGTTGTTACGAAGGCTGAAGGTCGAGGCGTGGAAGCGCGGTCCCTGCGCGAGCTCGTCGGTCCCTGAAACGAGCGTCAGTGAGCCGCCGGTGATCGACGGCACCGCCACGCGCACGATCGGCTGCTGGACGGCGCTGCTGACCACCGAGCGATCCGCGCGCAGTGAGACCTGAAACTCGTTACTCCCGCCACCCGGCCGCTGCAACGCGGTGTGCACGTGCAGCGCGGTCGTTTGCGCGCTCGAAGAGCGCGTGACAGCGGTGCTGGAAAGGGGGAAGACGTCCGTACCCGCGCGAGAAAACGACAGGTCCCTCCCGACACCCGAACTGTTCCAGAGCACCAGTCGACTGTTCAATTCCGGCACAGCGAGATCGGCTCGCGCAAACAGGCTTCGGAGCGGAGCATGCAACGCCACGGGTCCTGCGCCACCAGCGTCCAGGCCGTACCCACGCATCACCGATTGGAAGCGCTCGAGGTCCTGCGGGCTTGCCGGTACTGGTGTATCACTGGTTGGCGGTTGGCCAAGGTACGGTCCCTCGGCCGGGCTGTTGAGGCGCTGCCACTCCGGCGCCAGGAACACGTGGAGGCGATCGCGGATGATCGGTCCCCCGACCGTGAACCCGTACTGCACGCGGGTGTATGGCGGTGCCGAAGCATCGTCGAGCGCTCGCGCGAGACCATCCGACCTGGCATGGACGAACGTGGATCCACTGAACTCATTGGTCCCCGACCGTGTCACTGTGTTCACGAGGCCGCCCGCAAAGTCACCGTAGCGGACGTCGTACGGCGCGAGGAGGACGCGATACTCACGGACTGCCTCGAGTGGCACCGACCGTAGTCCCGAAAAGGCGCCGGTCACGCTGCCTATGGGAGTGCGGTTGGAGACGCCGTTGATCAGGAAGTTGTTGAAACGAAAACCGACGCCGCCGGCCGAGAACCCGGAGTTCGAAAGGCTCGTTCGCATCGTGACTTGCGGCACCAGACGAACGAAGTCGTACAGGTCCTTATTGAGCGTGGGCAGGTCCGCGAGCAACGCTCCGGACACCGTCATCCCGGGGCCGGCTTCAAGGCGTTGCTCGCCTGCCCTCGCAGCGATGGTGACGATATCGAGGCGCTGCGTCGCCGGCGCCAGCCGGAAGTCCACCCGACGCCACTCGCCCACGCCGAGCATAACGAGTTCCGGCGGCGGAACCGCGAAACCGACGGCGCGCACTGCCACGGCGTACGGCCCACCCGGGTCCAGCCCCGGCACCAGGTACCGGCCACCCGCCGCACGCACTTCCACGGAGAACCCGGTTTCCCGGTTCGTGATGCGAATTCGCGCATCGATGCCTGACGAGGAGTCCAGGACAATACGACCGTGGATTCCCGCCGTGCCTGGACCCTGCGCCTGCGCCGCGGACACCGCGACCAGAAGGGACAGGCCGGCAACGCTCACACGTCGAGAGCGGGGCTGCATTCGCGGCGTGTCGATTTTCTTCGTGCGCATTCCGACCTGAAAAACTCACCGTCTCCCGTGTTTCGCAAGCCTTCCTGCAGGGGACGCCTTTGGCACGCCGGATTCGAGGACCCTCAGCGCTCCGCGCGCAGCACGCCGCTCGCCACCAGGCCACGCAGGACGGCCACCGAGCCTAACGCGAGCAGCAGTTCACCCAGCCCGACGATGGCGAAGATCGCCTCGTAGGCCGGGCGCCCGTCAGCGCTGGTCAGCGCCACGAGGACGCCGCCGACCATGGGGCCCGCCAGGAATCCCAGCGAGCCGGCGATCTGGAAGATGCCGAACAACCCCTCACCATGTCCGCGCTTGACGAGGTCACTCACCAGCAGGAGGCTCGGTGCGAAGATAAAAGCGCTCGCCAGGCCGGAGAGCACCATCGAGGCGGGAAGCAGCGCGCGAGGCGTGATGCCATACGCGCCGTACACGAGCCCGAAGACCACGTTGCCCGCCACCAGCAGCGGGAACCAGCCGACGCGCTCCGCCAGTCGCCCGACCGGATAACACAGCGCCGCAAATGGAATCATGAAGAGCGCGACGAGCCACCCGCGGCCCCCAGGATCGATCTGGTGCTCACGGGCCAGGAACAGGGTGAACGTCGACACGAAGATCCCGATGCTGAACCGATCCATGAACGCGTAGCCTAACGGGATCCAGGACTCCGGCCGGCGCCACAGGAACCCGTACCGGTTCCGCTTCGGCTCGGCCGCCGCGTCGGTCACCGGCGCCAGCAGGCTCACCATCGCGGCGAGCACAAAGACGGCAGCGCCGGCGTTGTATACGGCGCCCGGGTCGCGCTGTACCAGCCAGCCGCCGAGGGGCGATCCCACCGTGATGCCGAGCATCAGCGCCGAAGCCAGCGCGCCAAGCGAGGCACCGCGTCGATCCCCCGCCGCCCGATTGGCCGCCACCATGAGCAGGGTCACGGCCGGCAGGTGGGCCGCCCCGTCGAGAGCACGAAACGCGAAGAGCATGGTGAGCGACGTCGCCCGACCCATGCCGAGGAACGCGATCGCGTCGATGAGAAGCAGCGTGGCAAGCCACCACCGGAGGTCACCGAGCCGTCGAAGCCGGCGCATGAGCAGGGGAACCACCAGCATGCCCGCCAGCATGTTCACGGTCATGAATCCGTGCGCGGCAGCGTCGGAGCCGCCATGGCGCACGACCACCAGCTCGTCCAGCCCGGGCACGAGCAACGTGACCGGTATCAGGGCGAGGAACATGGCGACTGAAAAAACCCAGCGAGGCTTCATATCGACCACAACAATTACCGAGTGTTCAACCGATTGGAATCATCTGGGCGCAACGCGGCGTGACAATCATCCGCCCTTGCAAAAAGGCGGGGACGCGCCTGGCTTCGAGGGCACGGAACCGGTCCTTTGAGAACTCGCTCCCCACCCCGTCATCGTACGTCCCGTCACCGGACGCCCTCGGCGGTACCCACACGAGCACCTAAGTTTAGTGGCGATACAGCATTCACCTGAGGTTCGACATGCGCCGACTTCGCTCGATCCTTGCCCCGTCATTTCGCCGTGGCATCCTGGTTCTGCTTCCACTCGTCGTGGCTATCCTGCCCGACCCGGCGGCGGCCCAGGCCGACCTCATCCCGCTGGATTCGGCGGTGCGTACCGGCACGCTACCCAACGGGTTGCGTTACTACGTCCGCCAGAACACGCGTCCTGAGAAACGCCTCGAACTGCGGCTGGTGATCAACGCCGGGTCGGTGCTCGAGGACGACGACCAGAAAGGCCTGGCGCACTTCACGGAGCACATGCTGTTCAACGGCACGAAACGCTTCGCGAAGAACGACATTGTCGCGTACCTCGAATCCATCGGCGTCCGGTTTGGTGCGGACCTGAACGCATACACGGGCTTCGATGAGACCGTGTACATCCTGCCCGTGCCGACCGACAAGCCGGGGCTCGTGGAGCGGAGTATGGACGTGCTCGAGGACTGGGCCGGTGGCGCGCTCTTCGACTCCACCGAAGTCGTAAAGGAGCGCGGGGTCGTGCTCGAGGAGTGGCGGTCGGGACTCGGCGCCGGCGCGCGCATTCGGGACCAGCAGTTCCCGGTCCTGTTCAAGGGTTCTCGTTATGCAGTGCGGTTGCCGATCGGCGACACGACGATCCTGAAGACGGCCAATCCAGGGCCATTGAAGCGGTTCTATCGTGATTGGTATCGCCCGGACCTCATGGCGGTCGTCGCGGTTGGCGATTACGACCCGGCAAAGCTGGAAGCCCTCATCCGCGAGCGTTTCGGCCGCTTGACCAACCCGGCAACGCGCCGGCAGCGCACGCTCGTCGCGGTGCCCGGTCACGATTCCACCCTCGTGACCATCGTGCAGGATCCGGAAGAGCAGGTGTCGTCGATCCAGCTCATTTACAAGCATCCGCCGGCGCCACTCGTGAAGCAGTCGGACTATCGCACGATGCTCGCGCGACGGCTCTACAACTCGATGCTGAATTCGCGGCTGACGGAGATCACGCGCCAGCCGGACGCGCCGTTTGCGTTCGCCAGTTCATCCTATGGCGCGTTCGTCCGCTCGACGGACGTGTATTTCCTGTCCGCGACGGTCAAGGATGGCGGCATCCAGCGTGGCCTCGAGGCCATCCTGCGTGAGGCGCGACGCGTGGACCGCCATGGATTCCTGCCGGCCGAACTGGAACGTGCCAAGGCCTCGCAGCTGCGGTCCCTCGAGAGCGCGTACCAGGAGCGGGACAAGTCGGAATCCGGGAACTACGCGGCGGAGTACATCAATCACTTCCTGACCGCGGAGCCGGCGCCCGGCATCACCTGGGAATACGAGACCGCGAAGCGCGTGCTGCCCACCGTCACCCTGGAGGACGTGAACTCGTTAGGTCGCGCCTGGATCACCGAGGTGAACCGCGTGGTGGCGGTGTCCGCGCCAACCGGGCCGGCGGCGGGCGTGCCGACGAGCGGTGAGATCCTCAACACGTTCCGCCGCGTGGACGGTGAGACCGTGACGGCGTGGACGGAAACCGTCTCGGAAGCCCCGCTGGTCGCGACCGCGCCGGCCGCCGGCCGCGTCGTGGACGAAAAGAAGATTCCTGAACTCGGTGTGACCGAGTGGAAACTCTCCAACGGCATTCGCGTCGTCGTGAAGCCGACGGACTTCAAGGCCGATGAGGTCATGATCCAGGCGTTCAGCCCGGGCGGAACCAGCCTGGTCTCGGACGCAGACTTCCTCGAGGGCTCGCTGGCGACGCTGGCCGTGGGGCGCGGCGGCGTGGCGAACTTCGACGCGATCGAACTGGGCAAGAAACTGGCCGGCAAGCGAGCGGGCGTGAACTTCGGGATCGGCAACCTCTCCGAAACCATCAGCGCCGGCGGTTCGCCTCGCGACCTCGAGACGATCCTGCAGCTCGTCTACCTCAAGGCGACCGCGCCGCGCCGGGATTCAGCTGCCTTCAACGCGCTGCGCGCGCAATACGTGCCGCTGCTGATGAACCGGGACAAGGATCCCGAGCAGGTCTTCCAGGACACGATCGTCCTCACGATGCAGCAGAACCATCCGCGCGCCCAGCCGTTGACGGCGTCGATGCTGCAGGGCATGCGCTACAACCGCGCGTTCGAGATCTACCAGGAGCGATTTGCCGATGCGTCGGACTTCACGTTCGTCATCGTGGGCGCCGTGAGCGTCGAGTCGCTCAAGCCTTTGGTCGAACAGTGGCTCGGCGCGCTCCCCTCGACGGGCCGGAAGGAAACGTTCAAGGACGTGGGCATGAACGCGCCAGGTGGCGTCATCGAGAAGACCGTGCGGAAGGGCGTGGAGCCCAAGGCACAGACGCTGGCCATCTTCACCGGAGAAACCACCTTCGACCCCGCATCGCGTTACGCCATGCGTTCACTGGCCGAGTTGCTGGAAATGAAGCTGCTCGAGAACCTGCGCGAGGCGTTAGGCGGGACCTATTCCGTCTCGGCCAGCGGCAGCCTGGCGAAATACCCGAAGCCGGAGTACCAGTTCTCGGTGAACTACGGCTCGTCGCCGGACAAGGCGGAACTGCTCTGGAAAACCGTCCTCGCCGTCATCGACACCGTGAAGCGCGACGGCGCGACGCCCGCGGAGTTGCAGAAAGTGCGCGAACAGCAGCTTCGCACGCAGGAAGTGTCGCTCAAGGAGAACAGCTACTGGGCCGGCAACATCTCCGCCCGACTGGAGAACGGTGAAGATCCGCGTGGCCTGGCGACGTACACGCGTGATTACATCGAGAAGCTGACCAGCGAGCAGATCCGCGATGCGGCACGGCGGTACCTGGACCTGACTCGGTACGCACGGTTTGTGCTGTTGCCGGAGAAGGTCGTTCCCTGAACCAACAGCGCCGGTATCGGTCAAACGGGCAGGTTCCCGCTGACTGATCCCGGTCGCATTGGTTGCTGCGTCCGGCTCCCTGCGGCGATATCTTCCGCGGCAGGGAGTCACAGTGACCCAACGTCCTCGCTGGTTCAGCCTCGTTCTTCTCGCGCTCTGCGGCGGACTCGAAGCGCAAGCGCAGGACGTGACTGGCACCGTGCGAGTGTCCGATGGACGAGCGCCGTTGAGCGGCGCCATCGTCATCCTCATGGCGCCGTCGGGGACTCGCGTGACCGCCGCGCTCACCGACGAGGCCGGCAGTTATCGGCTGCGCGCCCCATCTCCCGGCACCTTCTCGCTTCGCGTTGATGTCGTCGGCTACCGGAGCACGATCACGGAGCCGTTCTCGATTCCGTCCGGCGCGACGGTCACGCGTGAAATCATCTTCGGCATGCAGCGCACGCAACTGCCCGCCGTTGCCGTCACCGCGACATCGACCTGCGACAGGATCTCGGGTGATGCGGGTGATGCGCCACGGTTGTGGGGTGAAGCCCGCAAGACCCTCGAGGCAGCGCGCCTCGCGATCGCCGAGCATCGGTTCAACGTTGCGCTCCGCCGATTTGAGCGAACGATTGGTCTTCCCGATTCCGTACTCCGGGCGTCGAGAACGTGGACGCAGACAGGTGTCACCCAGAATCCGTTCGAGAGCCTGTCACCGGAGGCCCTCTCGCGCGACGGGTTCAGCGTGCAGCGCGACACAGGCCGCTACTACTACGCGCCTGACGCAAACGTCCTGCTCTCGGACGCATTCGTCGAAGGGCATTGCTTCGGCACGAGACGCGGCGGCCAGGCCGGGGCGTTAGGCCTCACGTTCCGCCCGCAACGAACCACGGCTCGCGTGGACATCAGCGGCGTGCTCTGGCTCGACTCGGCAACCGCTGAGCTGCGTTCGCTGGAATACCGCTACGTTCCCTCGCCCGGCCGCCAGGACGTGGCGGGCGGGTTGGTCGCCTTCGGGCGATACCCGTCAGGCGTGTGGGGTGTGCAGCGTTGGACGATCCGTCTTCCCGTAATGCGGGTCAACGAGAGCAGGCGTCGTCCTGACGGAGCGCTCGGCCGCTTTGTGGACACGATGGTGGTGGCCGTACATGAAGTCGGGGGCGAAGTCGTCGCCGCCGGCTCGTCCGCGGCCTCCTCGCCATCAACTGCCACGCGATTGCGCGGCATGGTCTTCGACTCCACGCAGGGTGCGCCACTGGTCGGCGCGGTGGTGACGCTCGAAGGTCTCGGTCGCACGACGGATACTGACAGCGCTGGACAATTCGTGTTCGACTCGTTGTCGGACGAAGGCGACGTCCGCGTCCGTGTGTGGCACCCGCGGCTTGACTCGCTTGGCCTCCCGGCCCTCGCGCAGACGCAACGCCTGCGCCGGCGCACCGAGAGCACGGCAGAAGTGAGAACGCACGGGATCGCGGAAGTCGCGCGCCAGCGTTGTCCGAGCTCTGCGAGGAATACGTCGAGAGTCATTACCGGTGTCGTGCGATCCGCGATTGACTCGACCGCACCAGCCCAGGCCACCGAGGTCGTGCTGCTGGAGCGAAGGGGCATGGCGGCGAGCGGACATGATTCCCTGGTGACCCACGGCAGCATAACGAGCGATCTCGGTCGGTATTCGTTCTGCGCCGTTGCTCCCGGATCGCAAGCCTGGCTGGTGGTGCGCGAAGGTCAGGAATGGAGTGATCCCCGGTACGTCAGCGACAGCGCTCCGCCAGTGGCGATTGTTGCGCTGCGGACGCCGGCGAAAGCAGGCACCGCGACCGACTCCGCGACGAGCGGCGCGCCGCTGGTAGTGCTCGGCCGGACACTCGCGGCGGACCGTTCCTCGCGCATCGCCGGGTGGGTGCTGCTGCCGGAGAACGCCACCGGCGCGGTGCAGGTGCACCTGGACGAGGTCGTCCGGGACACGGTGAACCCGGACGGATCTTTTGCGGTGGACAACGTGAGTGCCGGCGCGCGGAAGCTGACGTTCCGTTCACCAGCAGTCGCCATGAGGCACGTGTCGGTCAACGTGCAGTCGGGTCAGTCGCAGCTG
>DATMBT010000226.1:0-3183 GCA_035559475.1 Gemmatimonadaceae bacterium | reverse complement strand
GCCGGCACCCGGCTCAGGATCCGCTTCGTGAATGACGGATCGCTACCGCATAACGTGGTGGTGCCGAAGAGTGACGGTGACATCGACGCGCTCGTGCTTGCGGCCTACGCCGCAGGCGAGACGAACTACGTGCCCATGGCGATGAAGGACAAGCTCGTCGGCTGGACCAGCCTCGCGTCACCGGGTGAATCGGTCGAGATGACGTTTGTCGTCCCCGCGGCGGGCGAATACACCTACGTCTGCCTGTTTCCCGGCCACTCGAACTCGATGTTAGGAACGCTCCGGGCGCTGAAGTAGCATCCAGGATCAAACCTTCGTTCGACGCCTCCAGAAGCTTCTATGGCCGAGGACTGCCATCCATCCGCCGACGATGAGTAGTCCGTACATCTCGCGCGACTCTTCCACGCCGATGTCCTTCATCTCAAACTCGGCGAACATGTCAAGGAACGGCACCTGGCCGATGACTCGTGGCGCGATGGTAGCCGCCCACACCAGTGCAATGAGCCCCGTGATCACCGCGAACGACCACGGCAGCCGGCCCATCAGCGACAGCAGGCACGCGATCGCAGCGGCGCCATAGATGGCCATCCACGCGAGTGGATCCGGATCGTTCACCTGCACAACCACTGAAAAAGCGAACATGAGCAGGAAAAGAGCGTCTGCGACTTTCCATGCCCGGCTGGACCAATCAGCGCGCATTCCGGATCCCGATCGTAAGCACGCGACCTGCCGCCGGATAGAAGTACGCCTGTCCTGACCCACTCGGGTCGAGAAAACCGGTGCTGTTGTAGCGTTCGTCGAAAAGGTTTCGAACGCCCACAACACCTTCGACTGGTCCGAATGGTCGCGAAGCCTGTGCGTCGACGCGGGTCCACGACGGAATCCGCCCCGTGTTGGCGTCGTCGATGTACATGTCCGCGGTGCGCGTCAACGAGATCGACAGCGTACCGATGTTCGCCGGTGACACCGTGACGCCCGTAGACAGCATCTGCCCCGGAATGGCCTTGAGGCGATTGCCGCTGTTGTCGCCGGTGCGTGTGATCGCGTCCTGCAGCGTCATCGATGTCCAGATGAGCGCCGGACCTCTCGAGTACGAAACACCAGCTTCCAGCCCACGATGGCGGCTCTCCGCGATGTTCACGTACTGGAACGTCTGGAGATCGAGGTCCAGCTCGTCCTTCATCGCGATCTGGTACATCGTCAGCGTCAGGCTGAGATGCGCGGGGTTGAGGGCGAGGTCGTGATAGATGCCTGATTCGAGACTGGTGCCGCGTTGCGGGTTCAGGCCGGGATTCGACGTCGTCAGCGAAAAGGGAGGAAACGGAATCGGGATTGGTCGCTGGTCAAACAATTGGTCGAGCGTGGGCGCCTTGAAGGTCCGTGACGCCGACGCCCAGACGTAACCCGAGGAGCGTCCGCCAGACGCATAACGAAAGTTCACTCCCACCTTGGGACTCAGCGCAAAATGCGTGGCGTCAACGTCAGCGCCACCCTCAGGCGTGAACGCATCACTCAGGAAGTCAGCGCGAAGTCCCAGCGTCCAACGGGTCCGCTCCACTGAGCTGGTCGCGAGGTGGGCAAAAGCGCTCCACGTCGCGCGATGACCGTCTCCGCTCGCGACCAGCTGGCGTGGCTCGCCGTCGCCTGGCGTGTAATAACGCGAATCGATGGTGGAGTAGTCCGCCGACACGCCGACCGACAGGCGTTCGCCGAACGGCAGGATGTTGGCGTCCAGGTCTGCTTGCGTGGACGCCCCCGCATCAATCGTGTTCAGCTCACGTTCCTTCGAGTCGCCGAAGTCAGGGGAGAGCGGGAGCGTACGGAGCAGCTTCGCGTTGCGTCCACCGATGCGCAGCATACTGTGCACGGAACCACCCGAGCCAAGAACTCCCGCGTGGTCGAGCGTGCCTCCCCATTCGCTCTCTGTGCCTCCGTCGCGAGCAAAACGCGGATCGATTTCCGTGCCGTCCTGGAGGAGGCTTTCGAGCAGCGGACCAGGCTCGTCGAAGTCGTGCCATGAATAGCGGGCAGACGCACGCCACAGGGGTGAGAGCTTCATCACTCCTCGCGCGCCGGCCGCTGTTCGAGCCGAATGGTCCCGGAACCCGCTCGTGCGATCGAACATCCCCGTCCCTTCAACGGGCCGGCTGAATACGGAGTCGCCGACATCAACTGACGCGGCCAGACCCGATTGGGACTCGACGGCCAGGCGCCACTGTGGTGTTGTCACGGGCGAGCCACGGGTCACGATATTGATGACGCCCCCGACCGCGGCATCGCCGTGCATCGCCGAGGCGCTGCCACGGACGATCTCGATGGATTCGATCGCGATGAGGGGAGGGAGGTCCTCCCACGGAACGGTGCCGTTGTGCCCCCGGCTCACCGCTCGGCCGTCCACCATCACCACGACATAGTCAGCTTCTCCGCCGCCATAGAAACCGCGAACCATGGCCTGTGGGTCGCGTCCCAGTCCGTCGAAGTTGACGATGGCAAACCCGGGCACCCGTCCCAGGACATCGGCGAGCGTAGCGTTAGGCAGCCTGGCCAGGTCGGCGCGCGTCAGGCGCGTCACGGCCGCCGCCGACCGGTTGAGCGGAGTCGCTGACCGTTCGGCCACAATGACGACGGCCCCGAGCGACTGCGTGTCCTGCCCGGACGCCACGCCGGCAAGCGTGGTGAGCGCCATGCATACGCCGGAAAGTCTCACGTCGGTATCCTGATGGACTTGAATCGCCTGGTTTGCTCTTCGATGGCGGACTCGGTCGCCAGTCGCTCGATGCTCGACGCGCCGAAAAAGCCCGCCACGCCCCTCGTCCGCTGCAACACGTATTGCGCGTCCTCCGGTGTCGCGATCGGCCCTCCGTGGCACAACACGATGACGTCCGGGTTCACGGCCTTCGCGGCGTCGTGCATCGTCTGTACGCGCTCGACCGCTTCGTCGAGCGACATCGCCGCGGTTTTCACGCCGATGGAACCGGCGACGGTCGTGTTTACGTGCGCCACCACCACATCCGCGCCCGCGCGAGTGAACCGCTGCGCCGTGTCTTCGTCAAACACATACGGACAGGTGAGCATCCCGAGTTGGTGCGCGGCGGCGATCATGTCCACCTCGAGCTGGATGCTCATGCCCGTCTCTTCCAGGATCTGCCGGAACTGCCCGTCGATGAGGCCGACCGTGGGGAA
>DATMBT010000225.1:0-5015 GCA_035559475.1 Gemmatimonadaceae bacterium | reverse complement strand
CTGGTTGAGTCCTGGCACCGAGTCGGCATGGCGATGCGGGCCGCATTGCGCGAGGACAAGGTGACCGACGCATCGTTGAGACGATGGGCGGCGGACATCGGTCGGACGCACACCGCCGACTTTCTGAAAGTGGCGCACGCGCGTTGGTGCGTCGAAGGAAACGCACCGAAGATCTCCGCGGTTTATCGGCGCATGGTCCGGGTCGCGTACCGCGATCCGTTGACCATCAACGACCTCGCAATCGACGGCAGCGACCTCATGGACGCAGGGATTCCCGCTGGCCCGGCGATCGGCAAAACGCTGCGCCGCTTGCTCGACGTCGTGATCGAAGATCCCGCGAAGAACAGGCGGGACACCTTGCTGGAGTTGGCAAGCTCCGGCGGGGCGTCACGATGAGTCCACTCGTTTACGCGACGCTTTCCGCGCTCGCGAACGTTGCCGGCGCGCTTGTCGTCGCCGGCCGAGCCCGGCGCAGCATGCGGTTGCTGGAGGCACTGATCGCCGTCGCCGCCGGTTTCATGATTTCGGTGGCGTTGACCCAGCTCGTTCCCGAAGCGCTTTCAAGGGGAGGCACCTCGGCGCCCGTTGTGATGCTCGTGGGGTATCTGGCGGTGCACTTCACGCAGCACACGCTCACGAGCCACTTCCACTTTGGCGAAGAGACTCACAGCGTCACCACGGCGATCAGCGTCTCCGCGCTGGCCGGCCTGCTGATGCACACCTTCGTGGACGGCGTCGCCATCGCGGCGGGGTTCACGGTGGGGCGCGAACTCGGACTGCTCGTGTTCATCGCCGTCGTATTGCACAAGTTGCCCGAAGGCCTTGCCATCGCGAGCCTTTTCCTCGCCGCTGGCCAGCCACCCCGCGTCGCCGTCGCCGCCGCTGGCGCGTTAGGCCTGACGACGCTGCTCGGCGTGCTCGCGACGGACTTTGTGCGGCCCCTGGCGGACCACGGCCTGCCGCTGGCGGCGGGCGTCACGCTCTATGTCGCTGCATCGAACCTGGTGCCGGAGTTCCAGGCAAAACGCGGATGGTCGCTTGCCCTGTATTTCTTTGGCGGTTGTGGGCTGTTCACGCTCGCGTACATGTTGCTTTCCTGACCATGCCAGGCCGTCCCCGCCCCCGTCCCGACCGCACGACAGGATCGCTGTTCAGCGGGGCACAGTCCGCAGCGCCGCTCGCCGCACGCATGCGCCCGAAGACACTCGATGAATTCGTGGGCCAGGCCGCAGTGCTGGGACCGGGCAAGCCGCTCCGCGATGCCATCGAGAAAGGAACCGTGGGGTCGCTCATCCTCTGGGGCCCGCCCGGCAGCGGCAAGACCACGTTAGGCCACCTCGTGGCGCACTTCACCGATCGCGAATTCGTGCCGTTTTCCGCGGTGACCGAAGGTGTGCCTCGCGTGCGCGAAATCATCGCCGAAGCAGCAAGCCGGCTGGAGATGGGTCGCGGGACCATCCTCTTCGTGGACGAGATTCACCGCTTCAATCGCGCGCAGCAGGATGCGTTCCTGCCGGCCGTCGAGACGGGAACGGTCACATTGATCGGCGCCACGACGGAGAATCCCTCGTTCGAGCTGAATGGGGCGCTGCTTTCGCGCGCGCGGGTGGTGGTGCTCGAACCGCTCGGTCCGGACGACATCCTGGTCGTCCTGAAACGTGCGCTCAGCGACTCCGACCGAGGTCTCGGCGCGTTGGGGCTCGTGGCGGACGACGACGCCCTGCGTTGGCTCGCGGTGGAGTCCGATGGCGATGCTCGCCGAGCGCTGAACGTGCTCGAGGCAGCGGCGGAACATGTTGGTCAAGGGGCGACCCTCACCGTGGACGTGCTGCGGGATGCCCTGCAGCGGCGTGTTGCTCGTTATGACAAATCCGGGGAGGAGCACTACAACCTCATTTCCGCGTACCACAAGGCGCTCCGTGGCAGTGATCCCCAGGGCGCGTTGTATTGGCTGGCGCGCATGATCGACGGTGGGGAAGACCCGATGTACATCGCGCGGCGGACCATCCGCTTTGCGTCTGAGGACGTTGGTCTCGCGGACCCACAGGCGCTGCGCGTGGCGCTGGCAGCCCGTGACGCGTTCCACACGCTCGGTTCTCCCGAAGGGGAACTCGCGCTGGCCGAGGCGGCGGTATACCTGGCGACGGCGCCCAAGAGCAATCGCGTCTACATGGCATGGGGAGCGGCGCTCGATGCGGCGCGAGAGTATCCCGCGGAACTGGTTCCGCTGCACATCAGGAACGCGCCAACGTCCCTGATGAAGGAACTGGGCTATGGCAAAGGGTACCAATACGCGCACGACGTTCCGGACGCATATCTGCCACAGCGCTACCTGCCCGACGCCCTCGAAGGCACGACGTTCTACGAACCGGGCACCTTCGGCTTCGAGCGCGACATCGCAAAGCGCATGGCGTGGTGGAAAGATCTCCGTGAACGTTCCGGCGACACACCTGCCGACGGTGGCAAAGTTCGGGACCTGGAGGAAACGGAATGAAACGGATCGCCCTCTCACTGGTTGCGCTGTTCGCGACGGCCTGCGCCACGCTTGGCTATGCGTCGTTCAAGGAGCCGGTGGTGACGTACAAGGACGCAGTGTTTACGGGGCTGGGTGTGTCGGGGGGATCGCTCGAAGTGGTGCTGAACGTTTACAACCCGAACAGCTTCAGGCTCGACGGGACTGCTCTGACGTACCGGCTCAGCGTCGATTCCGTGCCGTTCGGGAATGGGGCACTGAGCGACCGGTTTGTCGTGCAGGAGGGAGACTCGACCCAGGTGAAGCTCCCGCTGTCGTTCACCTATGCTGGCGTGGGGCAGGCTGGTCGTCAGCTGATCCAGACGGGCAGCGTGAACTACACCATTTCCGGTGAGATCACGGTGAGTACGCCAATCGGGAATTACACGAGGCCGTATTCAGGGAAGGGGAGATTGACTACTCTTAGTCGGTGACTCAGAACTCTGAGCTCAGAGAAAAACTCGGTCCCCCACGCACATTCCTCGAGACGTAATCGACCTTTCGCCGCCGGTAGAACGCGCGCTGTTGGTGGGCGCGCCGCTGAAGCGGTCGAACGCCAAGCATCACCTCGACGAGCACCTGCTCGAACTGGAGCGGCTGGCGGATACCGCTGGCGCCCAGGTCGTCGGTTCGCTCACGCAGCAACTCGACCGGCCCAACCCGGCGACCTACCTCGGCAAGGGCAAGGTGGATGAGTTGCGTGAAAGGATCTCGGCCGAGGGTGTCACACTCGTCCTGTTCGACGACGAGCTCTCGCCCTCGCAGGGCAAGAACATCGAGGATGCCACCGGCTGCCGCGTGATGGATCGCGCCGAGGTGATCCTCGACATTTTTGCGACACGGGCGCGCAGCAAGGAAGCGCGCATGCAGGTCGAACTCGCACAGCTCGAGTACATGTTGCCCCGCCTGACGAGGATGTGGTCACACCTCGAGAAAATGCGAGGCGGCATCGGGCTCCGCGGACCGGGTGAAACCCAGCTCGAAACCGACCGCCGCCTCATCGGCCATCGCATTCGTGTGCTGAAGGAACGCCTGGTCGAGGTGAAACGGTCGCGCGAGGTGCAGCGCCAGTCGCGTCGTCAGGCATACAAGGTCGCGCTGGTCGGGTACACGAACGCCGGCAAGTCGTCGATCCTCCGTGGCCTGAGCCACGACCGCGATGTGTTCGTCGAGGACAGGCTCTTCGCCACGCTCGACACGCTGTCACGTGAAGTGGACCTCGGCGAAAACCAGCGCGCGGTGATGACCGACACGGTCGGGTTCATCCGCAAGCTCCCGCACCATCTCGTCGCATCGTTCCGTGCCACGCTCGACGAAGTGAATGAGGCGGACCTGCTGCTGCACGTGATCGATGCCTCGCACGAGACCTGGGAAGAACAGAGGATTGTCGTAGAGGAGGTCCTCGGGGAACTCGGCGTGCAGGCGCGGACCGTGCGTCACGTGTTCAACAAGACGGACCTCCTGTCGCCGCCGGATGTCGAGGCGCTGCGTGCGCGCATGGACTCCCTGCTCCCTGACAGCGTGTTCGTCTCCGCGACGTCTGACGAAGGTTTGGAACCCCTCCGGGCATTCCTCCGCGAGTCGGTACGGCATCACCGCCCGGTGGCCGAGCTGCGCATCCCGGTTGGCGACGGCACGCTGCTGGCGGATGTGCACCGGAGCGGAGAGGTGCTCGAGCAGCGGCACGAGGGCGAGGAGATGGTGCTGCGGGCCCGCATCGACGCCATGACGCTCGGCCGGCTCCGGCGGGCGGGGGCGCTGGTGCGCGCCGAATAGCGGGCGTTAGGTTCCCTGCCATGCCGAAAGCGCTCATCACCGGGATCACCGGCCAGGACGGCTCATACCTCGCTGAGTTCCTGCTCGCGAAGGGCTACGAGGTACACGGTGTCGTGCGGCGTTCCAGCGCGTTCGGAACCGGGCGCATCGAGCACATCTACCTGGACGAGCACCTGCCGGCGCATGGCCTGGAGCTTCACTACGGCGACCTGAATGACGCGTCGTCATTGCAGCGTGTACTGGCCCGCGTGGCGCCTGACGAGATCTACAACCTCGGTGCGCAGAGCCATGTCAGGATCAGCTTCGACATCCCTGAATACACGGTCGAAGTGGCCGGCGTCGGGACGCTCAGGCTCCTGGAGGCGATCCGCAACCTCCAGATGACGCCGCGGTTCTACCAGGCGTCGTCGAGCGAGATGTTCGGCAAGGTCGCCCAGGTCCCGCAGACGGAAACGACGCCGTTCCATCCGCGATCGCCGTATGCGGTTGCCAAGGCCTTTGCGCACCAGATCACGGTGAACTATCGCGAGAGCTACGGCCTGCACGCGTCATGCGGGATCCTGTTCAACCATGAGAGTCCGCGGCGCGGCGAAAATTTCGTCACTCGCAAGATCACGCGCAGCCTGACGAGGATCAAACTCGGGTTGCAGCCGAAGCTGTTCCTGGGGAACCTCGACGCACGGCGCGACTGGGGCCACGCAGCGGATTACGTCGAGGCCATGTGGCT
>DATMBT010000224.1:0-3859 GCA_035559475.1 Gemmatimonadaceae bacterium | reverse complement strand
CGGAGCGAACGTCGCGCATCAGGAACCGCGCCATGCGCTGAAGCACCTGGTCGCCGCTCGCATGGCCGTGGTGGTCGTTGTAGCTCTTGAAGTGGTCGATGTCGATGAAGATGCTGCCCCAGCGCTCCTCTCCGCCGGCGCGGAATTCCGCTTCGAGGTCGAACAGGAATCGCCGGTTATAGCAGCCCGTCAGCGCGTCCCGAATCAGCTGTTCGCGCAGCCGGTCCTCCAGCTCTTTCCGGCGGGTGATGTCGATGAGCACTCCATGGAAGTGCACCTCGCCATTTTCCGGATCGCGCACCTCGTACGTCGTATCCAGGACCGTGCGTCGCAATCCGTCCGGACGAACGATCTCCAGCTCGAACTCGCGAACACTTCCTTCCCGCGCGAGGATGGCCATTTCTTCCTTGCGTCGAGTCGGGTCGGCCAGGAGCTGCGGGACCTCGTAGCGCTGCAGCTCGGACAGGGACGACACGCCGAAGATCTCGAGGAAGGCGGCGTTGGCGTCGAGGAAACGCCCTTCGCTGTCGGTGATGTAGATGCCTTCGCCGATCCTCCGGATGAGCAGCCTCAACGTCTCCGGGTCATCGAGCGACCGGACGCTGCGACGGTCCTTTTGGTCCCGGTTGTTTTCGGCGGTCGACATGACGGAAGGAGGGTCCTACGAAAAGCTCGTGTGGTCAAGGCTGGCGGGGCAATATCGCCCGTGGCCGCCCTGCCGGTTGACTGATGGACGAGTAGTCGTCGTCACCGTATCTCCCTGCTGATGGCGCAGGCGTCACCCCTCAGTGTTTCCCTCAGCCCCGAGCGACGTTCCACGCTCGAGGCACTAGTCAGCGCCATTCTGCCACAGCTCGCCCCGGAAGGCGCGATCGGTGTCGTCGGCCTCGTGGAAGAACGTATCAGGTGTGCGCCACCGCACATCTCATATGACCTCCTGTCGGCGATCGACGTCATCGGCGGCCGGATCGGCGGTTTCGCCGTAACGGGTCGGCCAGTTCCATTCGCACGTCTCAACGCAGCCGAACAACCGCGCGTGTTCGCCGCGTGGGGTGCGTCGTCGATTCCGCTCGCGCGCACAGTGCACCAGGCGCTGCGCCGTCTCGTACTCACGACGTGGTACTCCACTGATGATGCGAGGACTGAACTGGGGGTGCACCCGCCGCTCCACACGCGCGCTCCAGTCGTGCCGTGGGAAGGACCCCTTCACGGCGACTCTGTCGAAGACGAACCCGTCGCCCGACAGCTCCACGCGCGGCCCTTCCACACGCCGCGCGGACACGTCCCGTCCGCGGTCACGTCACCCGATGGGTTTTCCGGCGACTTGACGCTCACCGCTGACGTGGTGGTCATTGGCAGTGGCGCCGGCGGCGCGGTTGCGGCGGCGCGGTTTGCGGCGGCAGGCCGGGAGGTGCTGATCCTCGAAGAAGGCGAGTACCTGCACGCTCCCGACTTCAACGAAATCGAAGGCGAGATGGTACCGCGACTCTTTGCCGATCAGGCGATGCGGGCGACGACCGACGCGTCAGTGAGCGTCCTCCAGGGCGGCGCGGTGGGCGGTGGCACTACCGTGAACTGGATGATGATGCTGCAGCCCACTGAAGCGGTGCTCGATGAGTGGGCACGCGTTGTTGGCGTCCGCGAGCTCTCGATGCGTGATCTTGCGCCACACTTCGATCGCGTTGGGCGCGAGGTGCATGTGGGCACGCCGCCTGGCGATGCGCACTCGCCGTCCAACCGCGCGATACTCGATGGCGCGCGCTCCCTGAACTGGCATGCGAGACCCGGAATGATCAACGCCGCCGGATGCGTCCGCGCGGGCACGTGTTCGCTTGGCTGCCGATACGATGCCAAGCAGGGCGCGCTGGTGACGTACCTGCCACACGCGTTTGCCGCCGGCGCGCGGCTTTTCGCTGGGGCGAGTGTCGAGCGCATCGAGATCGTCGATCGCGATCTTGCCCGCAGCGGCAGTCTCCCACGAAAGCGCGTGCGGGCCATCGTCCGCGATCCACGGACTGGTGACGTGCGGGGCCGACTCGCTATCGAGGCACCGGTGGTGGTCCTGGCTGCCGGCGCAGTGGGAACTCCAGCCATCCTCCAGCGATCTGGCCTGGGTGGCGGAGGAGTCGGACGATTCCTGCGCCTGCATCCTACGACATCGGTGTTCGGCTTCTTCGACCGCGAGACGTATTCGCTGGCCGGTCTCCCGCAAACGGCCCTCTGCGACGAATTCATCGCGCGCGACACCAATGGTTACGGCTTCTGGATCGAGTCGGCGCCAATGCAACCGGCATTGGCGTCGGCAGCCCTGCAGGGATTCGGCGACGAGCATCACGCGTTCATGCAACGGCTGAAGAACCTCGTGCCGTTCATTGTGCTGGTTCGCGACGGGTCCGGCAGCAACGCGTCCATGGGATCGGTGTGGGTGGATCGTCGTGGCCGTGTTCGAATCCGTTACCGACTCACCGCTGGTGACCGCGAAAACCTGCAACTTGGCATCGAAGCGGCCGCGCGCCTGCAGCTCGCCGCCGGCGCCCGTGAAGCGGTCTCGCTTCACTCGCCCATGCTGCGCGCCACGGATGAGCGTGGTCTGCGGTCCATGCGCGCCGCATCGGTCGCTTCCAACCGCGTGGCCCTGTTCAGCGCCCACGTTAACGGCACCTGCCGGCTGGGCGTGAACCCCGCGACATCGGGGTGTTCGCCAACGGGTGAGCGCCACGGAGTACGCGGGCTGTACGTCATGGACGGCTCACTATTGCCGGTTTCTCCCGGCGTGAACCCCCAATGGACAATCATGGCCCTGGCGAGCCTTCTGGCAGAAAGAGCTGTGAACTGAGAAGTTGCAGGCAGCGGGTGTCGGTCTGTCTGCGAAGGTTTCCGACATCTGACCTCTGACCTCCGACATCCATGCTGAATCGCCGCGATTTCGCCCGCGTCTTCGCCCTCTCCGGCACGGCAGCCCTGCTGCCTACCCGTGCCTGGGCCGTCGACGACTTCGACGTCGCCACCGGTCCGCTTCCACCACGGCCACTGGCGCCTGACGAGAAGTACTGGCAGGACGTGCGTTCGCGTTACCTGCTCCCGCGCGACGTCATCTTCGTGAACGCGGCGAACCTCTGCCCTTCACCGCTGCCGGTCGTGGAGTCGCTCTACCAGCAGACGAAGAGTTACGAGACCAACCCCAACCCGACGGTGCGCTCTGCCCTCATGCGCGACGGGCGCGAAACCGCGCGCGACCTGCTGGCGACGATGCTCGGCGTCACGAAGGAAGAAATCGTCATCACGCGAAACACGAGCGAAGGAAACAACTACGTCTCGAGCGGTCTCGCGCTTGGCCCCGAGGACGAAGTAATCGTGTACGCCGACAATCACCCGACCAACCTGACCGCCTGGCGCGAGAAAGCGAAGCGTTTCGGGTTTACGGTGACGACGGTGCCGACCGTGTCACCCCATCCGGGCACCCAGGCGTACGTCGACATGTTTGCAAAGGCGATCACGCCGAAGACACGCCTGATCGGCTTCACGCACCTCTCGAGTAACTCGGGCGATCTTTTCCCGGCGAAGGAGATCTGCGCGATGGCCAGGTCGCGCGGCGTCCTCACACTGCTCGACGGCGCGCAGACGTTCGGCGCGCTGAACGTGAACCTTGGAGACATCAAGCCGGACTTCTACACCGGCTCGGCGCACAAATGGCCGTGTGGTCCCAAGGAATGCGGCGTGATGTTCGTGAACAAGGACGTGCACGACCGTATCTGGCCCAGCCTGATCGGCGTGTACCCGGGCGCCGTCGGCATTTCACAGAAGCTCGAAGGCATGGGCCAGCGTGACGACGCGCGCCTCGTCGCATTCGCCGAGTCCA
>DATMBT010000223.1:0-6054 GCA_035559475.1 Gemmatimonadaceae bacterium | reverse complement strand
TCCGACCGGGCCGCCGCGCAGGACGCGCTGGCTCGCCTCGGGCCGGCTGACCGTGAAATGATCCCCGACGTGGCGCCGACGCTCGATGCGCTTGCCGAACGCGTCTCGTCGCTGGCGCAGGCACTGCATGGGCTCGAGAAGGCTGCGCCGGCGGACGCAATCGCGTCGGTGGACACCTCGCTGGCCGAGGCGAAAAACCGGCCCGAGTCCGCGGAGCGCGATCGCCGGGTGGAAATGCTGGAACGGCAGCGCGAGACGATCGCCGACCTGGGGAAGCGCCGCGAAGGGCTGAAGGAGCAACTGGAGAACGCGAACCTGCTTCTCCAGAGCATGCGCCTCGACCTGCTGGCCCTGGGCTCGGCCGGCGTTCAGTCCGCGATCAACGACGCGACCAGCGCGACCCAGGAGGCACGGGCGCTCTCACGCGACCTGCGGATCGCGCTCGACGCGGCGAAGCAGATCCGGACCGGCGCCTAACGTCGGGGGAGGCGCGCGGGCAACCAGCGCTCGCCGCCAATACTCCAGCCGACGATCCCGCCGCCGAGCGCGCCAACCACGAGCCCTGTTGGTACGCCGCGCAGGAAGTCGTTCGCATCGGGGTTCACTTCGGGCATGTTGCCCAGTCCGAAGAGGACACCGCCCACGATCGCACCGAGCAACGCGCCTCGAATGACGGAGCCACCCCTGGTGACGCCGCCGCTCACCTCGAGTTGCTCGATGGTAGACATCCGGATCGTGACCCGGCGGTACTGGTCGACGAGCAGGGGTCCGCTCTCCATGCCCAGCACCGTGCGCACTTCACCAGTGTCGAGCACCATCACCGTGCCGTCGAGCGACTGGATACGTCCCACGTACGGATCGGTGCGAAGTTCGGGTGCAAAGACGCGGACGCGTGAACCGACTTCAGGGCCGCGGGACGTGTCGGGGGTCTGGGCGCCGAGATTCGAGACCAACGCCGATGCCCCGAATAGCACTCCCGCCACGAGTGAATAACGCACCGCTTCCTCCTGCCTGGGGAGCCTGGTCACGAACGCATGAGTGTCGCGATGACACCCGCGATTCGTTCCGGTGACTCCTCAGGGGAAAAGTGTCGAACGTTCTTGACGATGTCGAGCGTGGCCCTTGGTAGGGCTTTCCTGATGTTCTGGAGCGCGACGGCGGGAACAGCAGGGTCGTCGTCACTCGCCACGATCGCGACGGGCTGTTGAATGGTGGAGAGACGACGCGTGCACTCCATCACGCTCTCGGGACTGATCGCCGCGAGTTGCCGGAGGAATTGGCGCCAACGCAGCGGCTTCTGCCACATCACCATGTACTGGTCCACTGTCGTCCGGGCCCGCGCCGGATCGCTGAACCATCGGATGAGTTCCGCGCGCATGGGTCGGCGGAGCAACGCGGGCGGAGTGATCCGCATGAGCGGCAGGAACGCGCGCATCACCGCGAACGTGCTGGTAAGGGACACATCACCGGCAAGCGGGTGAAGCAGGGCCAGGTGCGTGACGCGCTCGGGACGTCGTGTCGCAATGGTGGCGGCGACGCACGCGCCCAGATGATGACCGACCAGGCAGCACCGGCGAATCCGCAGGGTGTCGATCAGCGCGAGTGTGCGGTCCGCGTGGCCCTCGATGGAGAGGTCAGCCCGATCGCCCGCATCAGACCGTCCGAACCCAAGCAGGTCAGGCACAACGATGCGATGCCCGGCAGGCAGCAGCGGCACGAGATTCCCCCAGACATGGCTGCTGGTGGGGAATCCGTGGAGGAGGATGATGGGATCCCCCTCACCGCGCGTGCCGGCGGCGTAGTAGTACAATCGATGGACGCCAACCTCGACGAACTCCCCTCGCATCGGACCCCTCTGACGGGTGTGCCAAACGTGGTCATATATGGGCGCATACCGTTGCAGCTACAAGACTTGCAAGTGTGCTCTGGCGCAGTTGTTCAAAACCGCTATCGTTAGGGTGCAATAATGAGGCGTCGAGATGAAACGACGCATAGTGTTTTGTAGCATACACTTACCAAACTCGCACCGGTGGCAATTCCGTTCCTGACTGATCCGGTACCGAACGGGCAGAACGGCTCGACAGAGTCGGAAGCTGTTCAGTTTCCACTGGGTTGGATCCTAAAAAACGCGTCAGCAGCTATACAGTATCGAGCCATCATCGACGTAGCTGGGCTAAGTCAAGATCGCGAAGCGTTTCGGCGGCTCTCACTCGCATTTCCACCGGCCCTGAAGGTCGCGATCACCCAACGCGGGGATGGTCTCTGGGGCGATTCCATCCTGCAGGTTCCGGATGGCAACGGCTCGCATGCTGCTGTGGGCACGATCCCCTCGTTCAGGCGCCTCCTTGAATACGGCTGGGAGCGGGAGTCCCCACCACTGATTCGCGCTCGTCGCGTGCTCTTTCGTCTGCTGGCCGAGGACAATGATGCGGACCAGCTCTACGAATTTCGGGCCGCATGCGGGAATGACCCGGACCTGATTCACCGGGCCCGCGTCATCCTGCGCGAGGCGGCGGCAGCGGCACTCGCCCATGCCGGCTATGAGGGCGATCCGCGCCTGCGTGGCGCCGCGCGGCGAATGCTCGCGCGAGTCGATGCCTACCTGGCGTCCCCTCTCGCGGAGAAGCCATGGGTGAGGGTTGGAAACCGTCAGGTCCTCGCCGCTGAGGCGAGCCCGCCTTCGATCCACCTGCTCACGATGATCGCTCACATGCCGCTGTTCCGGAGCGAAAATCACTCCGTTGTTCGCCGGCTGCTGGCGCACGTTTCCCAGGCCCAGCCTCGGCAGGAGGCGTTCCAACAGGTCGGCAAACACATCATCGCGCAGCCGCACCTGGTGCTCGGCGATCCGCTGGCGAACCGGAATGTCGCCGACGCGGACGTTCCATTTGCGCTTACGTGGCTGGAGTTGATGGCGCGCCTCCAGTTCCTGCGTCGCAATGATGGATGGGTCAGCCTTTTTGACCGGTTCCTCGACGATCGCGATCGTGATTTCGTGTGGCATCCGCATCGTGGATCGGCAAAGCCGCACAGCACCAATCCGGATGTATGGGCGCTGTTTCCGCTCGACGATGGCGCGCAGGGAGAAGATCGATGGAGCGACGTCACGTTTCGGCTCGGACTCATCGCGCGGCTTTCAGGCAGGCCAATCGAGCCGGTGTGAATGCAGAATGCAGAATGCAAATTGCAAATTGCAAATTGCAGATTGCAGATCTGGGAATTGAGGACGCGCGCCGCGGCTCCCGAATAGGTTCAGGGCATGGGAAGTGCCCCCCGCATCCTGCCTGACGAGCCGTACCCGGCGCACGACGCCAACGCGAAGGCGCGCGAGGTTGTCGTCGGTGGAGAACGCGTGCGGGTCGTCGAAGCTGGAACTGCCACGGCACCGGCGGTCGTGCTGCTCCACGGTTGGGGTGGTTCAGCGTACAACTTTCGCGGCGTGCTGCCGCTCCTGGCGCGGTCGGGATTTCACGCGATCGCTCCCGACCTGAGAGGACACGGCTGGAGCGACGCGATCTCGTCGCCCGGGGCGTATTCGGCCGACGCGATGGCGCGGTGGGTGCAGGCGCTCCTCGACCAGCTCGGCGTTGAACGTTGTGTGCTTGTTGGCCAGTCGATCGGCGGCGCCATCGCGCTCGACGCGGCTGCGCTGATGCGTGAGCGGGTCTCCGCACTGGTGCTGTTGGCGCCGATCGGGTTTACGAGAGTGCGTCGCGTTGTGCTTGCGCGCGCTCCGCGCTGGCTCCGCCCGTCCACGACTCCGCGATGGGCTGTCACCTGGATCCTTCGCCGGGTGTACGGCACACGCGGTACATGGACGGAGCGCGATGCCGACGAATACTGGATGCCGCTTCGTAAACGGGAGGTTGTGAACGCGCTTGTTCAGTCAGCGCGCGAGTTCGACTTCACGCCAAGAGATCCGCGAATCATGAACCTCGGTGACTGCCGGCTGGTTATTCGTTTCGGTGAACTGGACGGGTTGATACCTCATCGCGCCGCGACGGAGCACGCACGTCAGTTCAGTGGTGCCGACGTGGCCGTGCTGAGTGGCGTTGGGCACGTACCGGCAGATGAAGTGCCTGACGACGTGGCGCGCCTCATTACGCACATCGCGTCGGAAACGGACTCCGGTTCAGAGACCCGATCCCGTAAAACACTTTAACACAGGGGTCACGGGGGTCACGGGGGTCACGGAGGAGTCTCAGTATTCGCCAACATCACGACAAGCAGTCCCCCGTGACCCCCGTGACCCCCGTGTTTCAATGTTTTTCTGAACGGCTGGAAGCCACGCGTGACTCTGGATTACCGAGCGACCTTGTTCACCTCGAGAGTCGTCGATGTGCCGAGTCCGAGTTTTTCGATGGGCTCCTTCACTTTCGCCAGGTCACCGACGACCACGACGTGGGCACGGTCGGGTGTGAGGTACTGGCGTGCGACGCGTTGCACGTCGGCCGCGGTCACCGCGCGAACGCGGGTCGCGAGGCGCGACAGCTCATCGAGCGACAAGCCGAAGGTTGCCAGCTGTGACATCTGGCCGGCCACCTGTGACGTCGACTCGAGCGCTCCCGGGATCCCGAGCTCCACGTACGCCTTGGCGCGATCGAGTTCGTCCTGGGGCACGGCTACATCGCGGACACCGCGCAGCTCCTTGAAGATCTCGATCAGCGAACTGTCGGTGACGTTGGTGCGGACCGACGACGAAGCACTGAACGGTCCCGGCACGACACGATACGAGAAGCCCGAACTCGCGCCGTAGCTGTAACCCTTCGTTTCGCGGAGGTTCATGTTCAGCCGCGAGGTGAAGGAGCCGCCGAGCAGCGTGTTCATCACCTGGAGGGCGGCATAGTCGGGCGACGTACGCTCGACGCCGGGCCAGCCGATGATGATGACGCTCTGTGCCGCGTTAGGCTTGTCCACGAGCCAGACGCGCGTGGTCGCCGGGGCGGAAACCGCTGCCGGCGCCGTGGGCAGCGCGATGGGCGTTCCCGTGGCGCGCCAGGATCCCAGGTGTTGGGCCATCAACGTCCGTACCTGGGCTTCGTTGACGTCGCCGACAATGAAGAGGCTCGCCCGATCGGGGCGCATCGCGGACTCGTAGAACCGGCGCACCGTCGCCGAGTCGTAAGCGGCGACCGTGGCGCTGTCACCCAGCGCGTTGCGGGCGTACGGGTGCGTGGCCGGGAACAACACCTGGTTGAACGCGAGGCCCGCGATGGTGCCAGGCTGGTCGCGCGCCTGCAGCAATCCGGTGAGCCTCAGGTCACGCTGACGGCGAACCTCTTCGGCGGGGAAGGTGGGCCGCATGACGACATCCGCCATGAGCGCGAGCGCGGCCGGCAACGCGCGTACCGGCACCTTGAGGCTCACGCTGATGCGGTCCCAGTCCGCCGTGGTGGACAGGCTCGCGCCGAGGTACGCGAGTTCGCTCTGCAGTCCGAGCGCGTCGCGCGATCCGGCGCCTTCATCGAGCATGCCGGCCATGAACGTGGTGATGCCCGGCGTCTGGCCGTCGAGTCGCGACCCGCCGGCCACGTTGAGCGTCACCTGGACGAGCGGCAACTCATGCTGTTCCACCACACGGAGCTGGACACCGTTAGGCAGCGCGCTCGAGCGAACCGTGGGCACGGTGAGTGCGGCCGCGACGGGAAGGACCGGTGGCCTGGTGTATTTTGATGCCTGGGCGGCGAGGGTTGCCGGCGCCAGGGCAAGCAGGAGGACCGGCTTCATGAAACCGTTCACTGGACGATCCTCCGGGTGGCAGCGAGGTCACGGCGCTCGGTCGGTACGATGCTCAGCATGACGCGTGGACCCTTGAGGTATGTGTTGATCACGCGCTTGATGTCGTCCGCCGTAACGGCGCGCAGCGCGTCGAGTTCCTTCTGGAAATAGTCAGGCTTGCCCTGGAAATACGCGTACTGGTTGAGCTGGTCCGCCTTGGCCTGGATGAACTCGAGCTGGTTCAGGAAGGAGGATTCGCGGGCATTTTTCGCCTGATCGAGCTCGCGCGTGGTGGGGCCTTCGGTGGCGAGCCGGTTCAACTCGCGATCGATCGCG
>DATMBT010000222.1:0-6279 GCA_035559475.1 Gemmatimonadaceae bacterium | reverse complement strand
GACCTGGGGCTCAGGTTCTGGGCGAAGCAACAACACAGCGATGGCAGTCCCGACGAGGCCTATCCATTCGAGCGGTCCCTCGCGGCGACCTCGTTCACCGCGTTCTACGTGGCCGAGGCACTGCGGTTCCTTGGCGACGGGATTGATCCTGCCACGCAATCGCTCGTCAGGCAGGCGTTGTCGCGCTCCGGACAGTGGCTGTGCCGCAACGACGAGCGCCATGGCGTGCTGTCGAATCACCTGGCCGCCGCGGCCGCCGCGCTCGAGCACATCCATGTGTTGACTGGAGACGCGGTGTTCCGTCGCCGCAGTCGCCATTTCATCGATCGCATCCTGTCGAGACAGTCGCGTGAGGGTTGGTACGACGAGTACGGCGGCGCCGACCCGGGATACCAGACGCACGGCACGTTTTATCTCGCGCGCATCTGGCAGCTGACCGGTGATTCGGGCCTGCTGGATTCCATGCGCGCGAGCACGCGGTTCCTGGCGCACTGCGTCCACCCCGACGGCAGCCTCGGTGGGGAGTACGGAAGCCGGAACACGCAGACGTATTATCCCGCGGCGTTCGAAATGCTGGCGGGTGTCGATCCCACGGCCGCATCTATCGCCCATCGCCTGCGATCCGCCGTCTCGTCAGGCACCGCCGCCGGTCAGCGAAGCGTCGATGCGTACAACTACTTTCCGCTGCTGAACAACCTCGTTTTCGCGCGGCAGGCATTTCTCGCCGGGGACGCCACGTCGGGGACCGATCCAGTGCCACGCGAGGGCGTCACTCACTTTCCCGACGCCGGCATCGTCCGCGTCGACCGCACCGGCGCCGTCGTCATGGTCGGAACCTCGAAGGGCGGCGTGGTGAAGTTGTTCGCAAGGAACTCCGGGCGACTCACCGCGAGTGATTGCGGCCTGATCGCACGACTCGACAATGGACGGCCCTGCGCCACGCAGTACCTGGACCGCGACCGCAAGGTCGAGGTGACCGCCGATCGTATCGTCATCCGCGGAACGCTGATGGAATGTGCGCGGCCCGTGATGGATCCCGTGCGCTTCCTGCTCTTTCGCGGGTTCATGATCACCATCGGCCGCGCACCGGCCATGGCTCGCTGGATCAAGAACCTTCTCGTGCGTGTCCTCATCACGCGGCGCGCGAGCCTTCAACTTCAGCACGAACGGATCATCACGATCGCGAACGGCGAACTGCTCGTCGAAGATCGTGTTACCGGTCGTGATCTTGGCCGGCTTCGCGACGTCTGGCGCGGCCACGTCTTCACGACCGTGCACATGGGATCATCGCGGTACTTCGTTCCACAGGAGCTGCACGCGGTGGACGGGCGTGCTGGCCTGGAACCCATCGAAGTCGGTCCCGGCTCGACGGAGATCGTGTCGCGCCGGCGTGCCGCCATTCCCGCCTGACGATGTGCGGCATCTGCGGGTACGCCGGCTTTCACGCGCCAGGACTGCTGGAGAAGATGACGGCGAGCATCCGTCACCGCGGTCCCGACGACGACGGCCACTGCGTGGAAGGCGACGTAGGCCTGGGGATGCGCAGGCTCAGCATCATCGACGTGGCAGGCGGGCACCAGCCGATTACGAACGAAGACGAATCGCTGGTCATCGTCTTCAATGGCGAGATCTACAACTACCGGCCGCTGCGCGAGATGCTCCTCGCGCGCGGCCACACGTTCCGCACCGAAAGCGATACCGAGGTCATCCTTCACCTCTATGAGGATGAAGGTCCCGCGTGCCTGCAGCGCCTCAATGGCATGTGGGGCATAGCCATCTGGGATCGACGAAAGCGGCGACTGTTCCTGGCTCGCGACCGGTTAGGCGTGAAGCCGTTGTACTATCGGCGGCACGACAACGGTGTCCTTTTCGCCTCGGAGATGAAGGCACTGCTCTGCCACGAGGCGTGGCAGCCAAAGGTTGTCCCGCAGGCGTTGCACCAGTACCTGTCGCTCCGCTACGTGCCGGGACCGGGCAGCCTGCTCGAAGGCGTCGAAAAACTGCCAGCGGCGCACTATGCGATCTGGGAGAACGGGTCGCTCTCGGTGCAACGCTACTGGACGCCAGCGCCGTGGTCTGGTCCTTTCGAGAAATCGGACCGCGAATACCTCGACGCTTTCGCGGAACACTTCGAGCGCAGCGTACGGATGCGGCTCATATCCGAAGTGCCGCTGGGCGCGTACCTGAGCAGCGGCGTGGACTCGAGCGCCATCGTGGCGGCGATGTCGCGCCTGGGCGCAGCTCCTGTCCGCACGTTTACCGTGGGCTTCGGCTTTGCGCGGGACGAGATGGCTGCCGCCGCAGAAACGGCGAGGCAACTTGGCTGTCATCACACCGAGATCGACTGTCGTCCGGAACACGTCGACCTTCTCCCGGAGATCATCTGGCACCTCGACGAACCGATCGGCGACCCGATCGTGATCCCGATGTTCCAGCTCGCGCGCGAAGCAAAGAAGAGCGTCACCGTCATCCTCGCTGGCGAAGGCGCTGATGAGCTGCTCGGCGGGTACCTCTTTCACCGCGCGCTGCTCCGGTCCCAGCAGGTATCGCGAGTGATCCCGCCCTCGGTGATTCGTGGCCTCGTGAGCGCGGTGCCGCCAGCGATCCTGAACCTCGCCTTCGACTACCCGGCTGCACTGGGCAAGCGCGGCAAGCAGAAGCTCGTCGATTTCGCGGGAATGCTCGATGAGGCCGCGCTCGCGCGTGCCTGGCGCCATCTCATCAGCCTCTTTGACCGTCGCGATACCGACGAGCTGTATACAGAGTCGTTGCTGGAAGCCGTCGGACATTCTGATGCCTGGCCCGCCTCACCAAAGACGCCGGCGACGATTCCGCTACTGAATCGAATCATCGATCTCCAGTTCAACGACTGGCTGCCTGACGACATCCTGACGAAACAGGACAAGGTGTCGATGGCCAGCGGCGTCGAGGTGCGCGTGCCATTCCTCGACTACGAGCTGGTGGAATTTGCGCTCCGCCTTCCACCGCACCTCAAGATCAACCGGCGCGCGGTGAAGGTGGCGCTTCGCCACTATGCGAGCGGCGTCCTGCCGCCTTCCAGCGCACAACGCAGCAAGCAGGCATTTTATGTTCCGCTGGACCGGTTCATGCGTGAACCGCGATATCGGGACATGGTGGACGATGCGTTGTCGGAGCGCGTGGTTCGGGAGCGGGGATGGTTCCGTCCCGACGCCGTTGCCCGCCTGCGCGAACGCACGTTGACTGGCGATTTTGTGCACGCAAAACAGGTTTTCAGTCTCTTGTCGCTGGAATTATGGCATCGTATTTTCGTCGACCGACGAGGCACGTTGTGACGCGACTCTTCGCCAAACGGCGTGGTGGAACGAACCAGCGCTTTTCCCCGGACGAAGGGTGTTGCACATGAAGGTCAGCCTGGTCTGTCCGTTCTTTAACGAGGCGGCGATCCTCGATAACACGATTCGCCACCTGCTGTTGCAGCTCGAGTCGCTCGATGCCGACTGGGAACTCATCGTCGTCAACGATGGGTCGACGGACGACTCGGAGCGGATCGCACGATCCATTTCCTCGCCACGCCTGCGCGTCCTCGGCTATCCGCATAATCGCGGACGCGGTCACGCCCTGCGCACCGGGATCGCCGCCGCATCTGGCGATATCGTGGTCACGACAGAGATCGACCTGAGTTGGGGCGATCGGATCGTGCACGACCTGGTTGACGCGTTCCGGCGCGATCCCACGCTGGACATCGTCGTCGCCAGCCCGCACCTCGCGCCGGGCGGTTACAAGAACGTCCCAGCTCGTCGCGTGTGGATCAGCAAGATCGGCAACCTCGTGATACGGACGCTGATGACCAATGCCGTGACCATGAACACCGGCATGACGCGTGCTTACCGCCGCTCGCTCATCCAGTCGCTCCCGCTCTCCGAGGACGGCAAGGAGTTTCACCTCGAAGTGATCCTCAAGGCGACCGCCTTCGGGGTTCGCATCGGCGAAGTTCCCGCTACGCTCGAATGGAAGGAGCACCGGCGTGACGGCCAGGTGGTGCAGCGAAAGAGTTCCTCGCGCATGCGGCGCCTGATCGTCTCGCACAGCCTCTTCAGCCTCTTTGCACATCCGGTGCGGTACGTCATGGGCGCGGCCGTAATCACGCTGGCGATGGGGTTGTTCTTCCTGGGCTGGTCGATTGTGGCCATGATTGTCGGCCAGGTGGCCGCGTACATGGGGCTACTCGGAACTTCGTTGGTGATCCTGTCGCTGGGTTTCTTCCTGACGGCGATCATCATGCAGCAGGGATGGCTGATCCAGAAAGAACTGTGGATGGTGCAGCGCATGCTTGGGGGAGATGGAGCCCTGCGCCGCTCCCTCGAGCTGCAACCGCGGGGAGACACCCCGAACACGCACCCGGAGAACTGAGTCCGTGCGCCACCGGGGCACGGTGCTGTCGGTTGCTCTGGTGCTGGTGCTATTCACGCCAGGCATCTGGTGGGGACTCCCGTTCATTGACGGACGCGTGCCTGAACGTGGCTGGGCGTTCGACGACGAAATGCCCCTCGGGGCCCTGACGGAGGCGCGCCAGGTGTTCGTGCGCGGGGGTGAACGAAACTACGGCTATCCGCTTTTCTACTTCTTCGCGAGCGCAGCCGCGTACACGCCGTACATGGGGTACCTGTTCGCGACCGGACAGTTCAGCCACCCCACGGACGTGTTTCCGTTCGGCCTGACCGACGCGACGCGAAGGCTCCGCGTCATGTCGCTCATGTCAAAGGCGCTGACGCTCCTCTTCGCCATGGCCGTGCTGGCCGGAGCGTATCACGCGGCCCGCCTGACGTGGAACGAGCGCGCAGGGATCTTCGCGGCCATCCTGGTGGCGCTGCTCTACCCACTGGCGTATTACGCGCGTACGGGAAACGTCGATGTGCCAATGCTTGGCCTGTCGGCGATCGGATTGGCCGCGTACTGCGCCATTGTCCGGGACGGCATCACGACGCGGCGTGCGCTGACGTTAGGCGTGGCCGCCGGTCTTGCGGCGGCGACGAAGGAACCCGCTCTCGGTTTGTTCGCTGCCGTTCCACTGGTGATGTTCGCGGTGCCGCGGCCCGGCGGAACGGCCTTCCCCTGGCGAACCTGGGGAATCGCCGCCCTGGCGGGCTTCCTCGCGCTCGGGATCGGGAGCGGGTTGTTCATCGATCCTGTTCGCTACTACCGCCACCTGCTGGAGCTGACCGGACGGGTCGACTCAGTCCCGAACTCCGTCAGCATCTACTTCGCCCTGCCGATGACCGCGGCGGGTCATGTCGCCGCGCTGAAGTTTCAGGCTACCGGCGCCGTCAAGCTCCTCACACTTCCTGGAATCGCCCTCGCGATCGCCGGCGTGGCGTGGTTCGTCCCTCGCAGTCGTCAGGCGCTGTTGCTGCTTCTCCCGGCGCTGACGTATTCCGCGTTCGTCTTCTTTCTGCTCCGCGCGGAACAGATCCGCTACCTGCTGCCGCTGGGATTCATCCTCGCGTTATTTGCCGGGGCGGCTGTGGAAGCGGCCCTGCGCCTTCCGATTCGGCCGCGCGTGGCCGCCGCCGCGATCCTTTTTGCGGCAACAGTATCGTTAGGAACGCTGCGCCTGGTCGACCTGACGTATGCTATGGTGCATGACTCGCGGTACGACGCCGCCGAGTGGATGGCCTCGCGACTCGTGCCTGGCGACCGTGTCGAGTATTTCGGCGCCACGGGAAAACTGCCTCAAGTACCGTTGGGTGTATCCATCGCGCGCGCGACGCTTTACCGAGGGATGCACTTCGCGCACGACACGAGCGCTGCCCGGGCGGATGCTATCGTCGCTGAGTGGATGACGCGCCGGCCGACACTGGTTATCGTCATTCCCGACAATTCGAGCCTGGCCCCCGACTCGCCGATCGACGGCACGATGCCCCCCGCACTCTTCCGCGCCCTCGAATCGGGCAGCCTCCCGTACCACCGCGTCGCCCGCTTCGAGACGGCGCCGCTGCTTCCATGGGTGCGCAGGCCCAGGCTCGACTTCCCGATGGTGAATCCACCGGTTCACATCTACGCGGCATCCATAACACCGCCATGAGATGACGATGGAGGTCCTCGTAGTCGCCGGGGCACGCCCGAACTTCATGAAGGTCGCTCCGGTACTCGCGGCGTTGGAGCGTTCCGGGGTTTCGCACGCGCTGGTCCACACCGGCCAGCATTACGACGCATCCATGTCGGACGCGTTCTTCCGCGACCTCGAGATGCCCGCCCCCACCTGGCACCTCGGCGTCGGTTCGGCGACGCATGCCGTGC
>DATMBT010000221.1:0-7727 GCA_035559475.1 Gemmatimonadaceae bacterium | reverse complement strand
GTGGTCACCGTCGAAACGATGTCGTTCGTCGCGATCGCGATGTGCTGGACGCCCGGCCCGCCGTAGAACTCGAGGTATTCGTCGATCTGCGACTTCTTCTTCCCCGCAGCCGGCTCGTTGATCGGGAACTTGATCCGCCCGTTGCCGTTGGACATCACCTTCGACATCAGCGCCGAATATTCGGTCGAGATGTCCTTGTCATCGAAGGAAAGCAGGTTGAAGAAGCCGAGTACGCGCGAGTAGAAGCCGACCCACTCGTTCATCTTCCCCAGTTCGACGTTGCCGACGCAGTGGTCAACGTATTGCAGGCCTACCGGTGTCGGTTCGTAGGGAGAGGTGATCTTCTCGAAACCGGGCATGAACGGGCCACGGTATCCGCGCCGTTCCACGATGGAGTGAATCGTGTCCCCGTAGGTCCGGATCGCAGCGATGATCACTTCCCCATTTTCATCCTTGAGCACTTCCGGCTTCCGCGCCGGCGTCGCGCCCCGTTCCACCGCCAGCGCAAACGCCTGGCGCGCATCATCGACCCAGAACGCGATGTCCCGAACGCCGTCGCCGTGCTTGTTCACGTGGGCGGCGATTTCCCCGTCAGGGCCTAACGGCGACGTAACCACAAACCGGAGCTTGTTCTGCTCGATCAGGTAGCTCGCGCGGTCGCGCGTGCCGGTTTCCGGTCCGCGGTAACCCGTCAGGCGGAACCCAAACGCGCCGCGGTAGAAATGGGCGGCCTGCTTCGCGTTGCCGACCCAGAACTCGATATAGTCGGTCCCGTTGATCGGGAAGGTATCGTGCGCGACGTCAGTCGCGGGTGCAGTAGACGTTGCCATGGCGATGACGACATTAGGGTCATGGGAGGCCGGCGCTAGCCGACTCCTGCGTTCCATAGCAGAATCTAATGGGCTCGACAAACCGTTGTGACGCGGAATCCCGCTCCCCTGTGGCCCGTGGCCGGTGGCCTTGGCCTTTGCCTTTAACTCCCTAGATGACTTCGATTCCCGTAGATGGTCAACCGCTTTCGCAGGCGCTCAACGGACAGTACGAAATCCTCCGCGAGGTGGGGCGTGGGGGAATGGGGATCGTGTTCCTGGCGAGGGACCTCAAGCTGGAGCGGCTGGTGGCCATCAAGACGCTGCCGCCCACTCTGGCCGCCGACGACGTCATCCGCGCGCGCTTCCTGCGTGAGGCCCGGACCGCCGCCGCGCTGAATAATCCCAACATCGTCCCGATCCACCGCGCGGACGACATCAACGGCACGGTCTTCTTTGTGATGGGCTTCGTCGATGGCCCCAGCCTGGCGCAGCTCATCCGCGAAGGTGGACCGCTCTCTCCGCGAACCGCTGTTTCCATCCTGTACGACGTCTCCGGCGCCCTTGGCTACGCCCATGCTGCCGGCGTGATACATCGCGACGTGAAGGCGGAAAACATCCTTATCGACCGCGCCTCGAGCCGGGCGCTGGTGACGGACTTCGGCATCGCCCGCGTCGCCGAGGCGGCGCCCCTCACCGCGACCGGAACCGTCCTCGGCACGGTCCACTACATGAGCCCCGAGCAGGTGGCCGGGGAAAACGTTGACCGCCGTAGCGACATATACTCGTTAGGTGTGGTGGCGTTCTACGCGCTCGCCGGGCGGTTCCCGTTCGACAGCCCGACGGCGTCGGCCGTGCTCGTGGCCCACGTGACGAAGCTGGCGCCGTCAATGGCCGATACTGCACCTACCGTTCCGCTTCTCCTTGCGCGGCTGGTAGATCGCTGCCTCGCCAAGGATCCCGACAGCCGCATCCAGAGTTGCGAGGAGATGCTCATGGAACTGCGGCGGGTCGAGGCCAGCCTGCCTTACGAGGACGTGGCCGCGCCGCGACCCGAGGCGGTAACCTCGGTGTCGAGTGACGAGGCCCAGGCGCTCTGGCAGCGCGCCGCACAGCTCCAGGACGCAACAGGTGCGATGCCGCCGCTTCGCATGGCGGCCCGCCCGTCCACGCCGCGCGAGAACCCGACAACGGGATACGCACTCGACCAGGTTCGTGACGCTGCGAGGGAAGCGGGGATCGCGACCCAATTTGTCGACCGCGCCATCGCCGAACGCGGGCTGGTCCAGGCGCCGCAGGGCGAAGATCCCGGTGAAGGCGTCGTACGCGAGGGAATCCTCCCCCCGTACAACTGGTGGCTCGGCGGACGTTCCGCCATCGCGTATGAGGCGGTAGTCCACGGCGAAATGCCGGAGCGCGACTTCGACCTCCTGGTCGAGGCCATTCGCCGTGCGCTGAATGACAACGGCGTCGTCAGCGTCGTGGGGCGTTCCCTCAACTGGTCCTCGGCCGACAAAGTCCGGAAGGTGCAGATCTCAGTACTGGTACGCGACGGACGCACCACGATCTACGTCGGCGAACGACTCAAGGACCTGATCGGCGCGATCTACGGTGGCGTAATCGGAGGCGGCGGTGCTGGCACGACGGGACCCCTCATCGGCATCACGATGGGGGCATTCCATATGCCGCTGCTCATTCCTCCGCTCATCCTGAGCACAGTGGCGACAGCGTTCACCATCGCGCGCCAGGCGCTGAAACGCGTGACGAAGTCCAGGTCACAGGTACTGGCGGAACTGACGCAGCGCCTTGCCGACCAGGCCCGCGATTCCATCGGGCGTCGCGCCGTGTCACCCGGATCGTGGCACGATAGGAAACTCCTCGGATAAACAGGTGAATTAGGGGTCAGACCCCGATTACCTTGACCCCTATTTCCTACTCGGGTGGGCGGACTGTGGCTGTTCTGGAAGTGAGGTCACCCGGACCAACGACGAACTGAGTGATCCGGGCGAACCGGGCGCCTTCCGGCACGGATGGATCATCGTCCGGTTGCAGCATAACGAGATCCAGGCGCGTGCCTGATGGAACTCCGCAGAAGGTGACCGCGCCGTTCATGTCAGTCCTGGATTGGATTCCCAGAAATCGAATGTCGTCGGAGCGGCCGTCTCCTTTCGTGATCGACCGTGGATTAGTCGGGTCAATCGATTCCTTCTGCTCCGGGTCCGGCCACCGGAGCCAGACGCGCAGGCCCTTCAACGCGGTTCCGCTGTCGATGTGCGTCAGCAGAACGCGGAGCGTCGCAGCAGGCGATTCGACCTTTTTGCCGTCGCACAGAATGGCTGTCAGCCCCGACGTCGAGACGGCCTTCATCCGGCTCTGATACGTTTCCCCAGCCACCACGTTCAGCGGTTCGTCGTCGACGAGCTGCCCGAAATCCGCATATGTTCGATGCGAGGCGAGCAGTGTGTATGCGCCGGACGGAATGCTGTCGAACCGGAACGCGCCTGACGAGTCGACCTCGACGGAGTACGGCGTTCCCGAAAGCGAGACGACCGTTCCCCGAAGCGGAGCCTGGTCGGTACTGTCCATGACGGTGCCCCTGATGGCGCCCGGTTTTTCCCATGGCACGAGGCCGGGCGTGAACAGCCCACCACCTTCTTCGATCACGCGGTAGAGGTACGCCTTCCGCGACGTCGACACCACCCCGCCGCGCATGACCGCCGCGGGCTGGACTTCCGGAAACTGTGGCATCCGGATGAACCACCGCCTGACGACCCATGCCCCCGACTCATGTCGCAGAAAGTGCACCTCGCCGCCAAGGTGCGGGTTGCGCGGAATCGTGATGAGGTTCGTGTACCGGAACTCGACGAATCGCAGCTCGAAGTTCCCGGCATCGATCCAGATCGTTCCGTTGATGCCGCCCATGTTGCGGACTCGACGTGGCCTGAACTCCAGCCCGTGCATCCCCTTGTTTCGACCGCTGCCCGTGACCAACTCGAAGCAGTGACCGGACTGGAAGGCGTCCGACAGCAGTGCGTTGGCGTCCGGCCCGTAGAAGGCCAGGGTGTCCGAATCCTCCGCTCGCCAGAAGCCGGCTTTCACCAGCGAGTCACCGCTGATGCTTCGCATCGGGCGATCGAAAAGACCCTGAGCGACCGAACGCTGGTCCTGGAGAATCCGCAGCGACTGCGGCTCCAGCGAACGGTTATACAGAGTGAGCCAGCCCGAGATCAGCTGCTGGTCCTGCGACACTTCCGCTGCGAGCAGCGCGGTCCGGACTTCGTCCCACAGCGCAACGATGGTGCGCAACTGGTTCTGCTTCGGAATGCACAGGTTGGTCGCGGCCACAAGAACCGGTGGCAACTTGTAATCGAATCGCGCCAGGACGATGTCGATGCGCTTCGCTTCTCCCGCACGAAGCTCGAACACTGGCGCCTCATAACGCGCGACTCCAATGCGTTTGGCGCTCAACGAATACGCACCTGCGCCAGGCAGGGTGACCGCATACTCTCCGCGGGCGTTCGTCAGCGCATGCCTGGTTTCAGCAGGTCTCAACGAATCCCCGGTGCTCGCGACACTGACGACGACGCCGGGAACTCTCGCCCCGCTGACGCGCTCGGTGATTACGCCGCGGACAACCTGCGCCCGAACTTCCGGCGTGCTCAAGGCCAACGCGACAACGGCTGTAGTCCAGCGCACGCGAGACCTCCGGGATGGATCCTCGATGAACAACGTTCTGGTTGTCCGGGCAGGACTGCAATCGCCTTAACGAACTCCTAATGCGAGCTCGGGAATGTTGCGGTACAGCTCGAGTGCCTGCGGGTTCGCCAGCGCATCGGTGTTTTTCACCGGGCGGCCATGGACCACGTCGCGCACGGCCATCTCCGTGATCTTGCCGCTGATCGTTCGTGGAATATCCGCCACCTGCACGATCACCTTCGGTACGTGATGCGGACTGGTGTTCTCACGCACCTGACGACGAATCCGTTCGCGGAGCGTGTCGTCGAGCTGGAGTCCTTCGCGCAGCCTGACGAACAGTACGATGCGCACATCCCGGTCCTGTGCGTCGCCGATGTCCTGGCCGATGACCAGGCTCTCGACAATCTCCGGCAACTGCTCCACCTGCCGGTAGATCTCCGCCGTACCAATGCGTACGCCACCGGGATTGAGGGTCGCATCGCTTCGGCCGGTGATGATCATGCCGCCGTGTTGCGTGAGCTCGGCCCAGTCACCGTGTCGCCACACACCGGGATAGTGCTCGAAATACGCCGCGCGGTATTTCGCGCGGTCCTTATCATTCCAGAAGGCCACCGGCATACTGGGGAACGGCTTCGTGCACACGAGTTCCCCCGGCTCCCCGCGCACCGGCCGGCCTTCGTCAGCGAAGACGTCCACCGCCATTCCAAGCCCGCGTACTTGCAGCTCCCCCCGCCAGACCGGCCCCGCCGGATTGCCTAACGCAAAGCACGATATGATGTCGGTCCCGCCGCTGATGCTGCTCAGGCAGACATCGCGCTTGACCTTTTCGTAGACATAGTCGAAACCAGGCCCCGCCAGCGGACTGCCGGTGGAGAGCACCGCGCGAAGCGCAGAAAGGTCGTGCGTGCGACCGGGCTCCAGGCCGGCCTTCTCAGCCGCCGCGATGTACTTGGCGCTCGTGCCGAACACGGTGATGCGTTCGGCCTGGGCCATGTCCCACAAAATGGAGGGATTGGGCGCCAGCGGCGCCCCGTCGTACAGGATGATCGTCGCTCCGGTCGCGAGTGCACTGACCAGCCAGTTCCACATCATCCACCCGCAGGTCGTGAAGTAGAAGATGCGGTCTTCGCGACGCAGATCAGTATGAAGCTGGTGCTCCTTCAGGTGCTGGATCAGCGTCCCGCCCGCGCCGTGGACCATGCACTTCGGCAGCCCCGTGGTGCCTGACGAGTACATGATGTAGAGCGGATGGTCGAACGCAAAGCGTTCGTGACTCGTGACTCGTGTTTCGACTTCGTGACTCGTGACTCGTGACTGGTGACCCGGCACTGCTGCCCCCCGCCCTGTGCCATCTGTCCGCAGGAATTCAGACCACGTCGTCGAGTTGCGGAGCGCCGCAACTGAGGGATCGCTCCTCAGGTACGGAACCACGACGACGCGTTCTATCGCGGGAATCTGTTCGACGATCTCACGCACGCGGCCGAGCGAGTCGATCTCCTTCCCCGCATAACGATAGCCGTCGGCCGTGAACAGCACGCGCGGCTCGATCTGCCCGAATCGGTCCAGCACACCCTTCACGCCGAAATCGGGTGAACAGGATGACCAGATCGCTCCCAGGCTCGCCGTGGCCAGCATCGCGATCACAGCCTCGGGAATGTTCGGCATGAACCCGGCAACGCGATCGCCCGCGACGATACCCTGCGCGCGAAGTGCTGCAGCGACAGCGCGCACCGACTCCTGCAGTTCGGCATACGTCAGCGCCCCACGTCTTCCGCTCTCGTTCCACGACACCAGCGCCTCATGCTCATCGTCGAACCGGAGAAGGTTCTCGGCGAAATTGAGCCGTGCGCCGGTGAACCAGCGTGGGCCGAGTTCCGGATCCGGCGGCGCCATCCGACTCAGTCCAACGACAACCTGGTCCCACGGATCGTGGCCAGGCCGTTCGTCAGCGTTCACGTCGCAGTAGCGCCAGACTTCCGGCCAGAACCGCTCCGGGTGATCGACCGACCATTGATAGAGGCGATCGTAATCGACGCCGACCCCGTCGAGCGCGTTGACGTGCCCTGCCCCTGCGACCTGTTCCGCAAAGCGCCGCAAGTGCGACTTCGCAACGACGTCGGTCGCCGGAATCCAGAGAGGTGGTTCAGTCACGCTTCCCCATTCCCGATTCCCCAGTCACCCGTCACAACCAGGTCGCTCGTCAGCTCCGAAACCGACCTCGCTCCTGCGAGTGCCATCGCCAGGTCGACTTCCTGCCGCAACAACTCGAGCACCGAGCGGACACCGGCCTCTCCATCGACCGCCAGTCCCCAGAGCACGGGGCGCCCGACGAGTACGGCGCGTGCGCCTAACGCAAGTGCCTTGATCACGTCGGTGCCGCGACGGATCCCGCCGTCGACCAATACCTCCGCACGGCCGGCCACGGCGTCGACCACTTCCGGCAGCGCCATGATGGACGGAATCGACGTATCGAGCTGGCGACCCCCATGGTTCGATACCACGATCCCGCTTGCGCCATGTTCAACCGCCCGCGCGGCATCATCGCCGCGCACGATGCCCTTCACGATCACCGGCAGGCCGCTGATTTCCCGCACCCATTCGATATCCTTTGGCGTGAGCGCCGGGTCATGCAGTGAACGGAAGTGCAGCATCAGGCCGGATGCGTCGTCGGAAGCCTCCGGGACAACCTCCATCCCCTTTGCGTTGGCGATGGTCAGGTGTTTCGGCAGCGTGAAGCCAAGGCGGATGTCACGCTCCCGCCGGCCAAGCATCGGCGCGTCCACGGTGATAACGACACCGCTGTACCCCGATTGCACCGCCTCCTCCACCATTGCGCGCGTCTTGCCGCGATCCTGGTACAGGTAGAGCTGGAACCACATCGGCCCCGGTGATGCGCTGATGACCTCATGCAAGCCGGTGGTCGCGGTGGTGCTCGTGACCATCAGCGTACCCGCCGCGCGCGCCGCCCGGGCCGTCGCACACTCGCCCTCGTTATGCGCGAGCTTCTGCATCGCGGTGGGCGCTACGAGGACAGGCATCGAAACCGGCACGCCGAGCACCGTCGTCCGCAGGTCCCTTGTCGAGACGTCGACCATGGTGCGGTAGCGGATCAGGATGCGATCGAACGCATCGCGGTTGGCGCCGAGTGTTACCTCGTCATTCGCCCCGCCGGCAATGTATCCCCAGTGTGCCGGCGGGATCCGTCGTTCCGCCTCACGTTCG
>DATMBT010000220.1:0-7410 GCA_035559475.1 Gemmatimonadaceae bacterium | reverse complement strand
GGTGCCGCCAAAACCAGGAGCGAAGTTGCGCCGGTCTTTCCATCAATGATTGCCCGAACGGACACCGTTCCCGCAGACAACCCGGTTACTACTCCGTCAGCAGAAACGGTGGCGAGCGCTTCGTCGGTCGTCGACCACTCGACGTTTCGGCCCTCAATGTCCTGACCGTGCTCGTCGAGGGCGCGTGCTGAGTAGGTGACCCTGTCGCCCACCTGCATGGACGCAGCGCCGGGCTCCACCACGACCTGCCTGACGAGTGCCGGCCCAGTTCCGTTATCGCACGCGAAGAGCAGGAACGTGAGCGTAAATAGCAATGCCAGCTGAAGCGCGGTGCGCTCAGACGAAGCGCGCGCCGATATAACGGTGCCAGACATCCAGATCCTCGCTATGAAGCAGACATCTACGGCGGGGATCTGAAACGGGGTCGCTCAATCCGCGCTTATCGTGCTGCAGGAACGAAATTAATGACACCTCGAGTCCGGTGGCTCCCCGAGGGAACAACGCCAGAGTACGCTTCGGGATTTGGCGCGGGACCGCGAGCTAATCCGGTGGAGGAGCCGCTGGCGCGACTACGACGATCTCGAGCGGGATGTACCACCCCGACTCGACCGACTTGACCTCGAGTCGCCACTTACCAGGCATTAATGCGCGAAACTCGAAGTCCGCAGTCTCCCCCGGCCCCATTTCCACGTTCGCGGCACGTTCGGTCGCCTGGATGGCTGGCATTTCCGCACCGTCCTTCGCTACGGCGCGCCAGCGCGCGATGGTGGAGTCGTTGCGCAGCGTGAACGCGATGCGCCAATCCGGATGGATGCTGACCAGGCGCAGGCGATGCGTGATACCCGCTTCCAGTGTCAGTGGCGGAGGAAACCGAAGACCGTTGACGAGCGCGAAATAACTTTCGGTCTTGGGCTGCAGGGGAAGGCCACCGCCGCCGGCAACAATCACGTGGTCCCGCTTCGGGTCGCGCGGCTGGTCGCTCACGATGATGGCGCCATACATCCCCGAGTTGATCTGGTGACGCTCGTTCAGGTGTGAGTGATACGGAAACGTTCCTGACCGCGGAGGCGTGAACTCGGCGACGAACGAGTCGCGCGGCGCGATCGAGCGGAAGATCCGGTTACCCATGCCGCTCCAGTCGGGAACTCCGTCCGGAAAACTGGGAATCTCGAGCCCGTGCCAGTGGATGCCCGTTGGCTCATCGAGGTTGTTCACCACCGTGATCCGCACGGGTTGGCCGCGAACGAGTTCGAGCACGGGACCCGGAAGCTGCACCGAGTCGCGGGCGGGGACTGTATCGCCGCGCTGCAGGACGAATCCGTAGGCAGTACCCTGGTTGATGAGCCGCCTGGAATCCTTCTGCGCGAGCAGCCGGATCTCGCGCGGATTCGTGGCACGGTACTCGTTATGCCCGCGTGCCGGGGCGACCTGGATTCCCACGACGAGTCCCCGCATGCGGTGCGCGCCGCTGTCCGCGGCCGCGTGACCCGCGTGCGCGTTCATCGATGCCGAGTCGGGCGGAGAACCGGAGAGCGTCACCGTCTCGTCCATGTGGAACGAAAAGTGACAATGCAGCAGCCAGTTGCCGGGTGTCGTGGGCGCGAAATCGAACGTCAGTGTGCCCGCCGGCTGCAACAGGTCGGTGTTCACGAGTGGCCGCATCAGGTCAGGGATGGGACCATCCTTGTTCCACATACCGCGGGCCACCACACGATAGAAAAATCCGTGCAGGTGCATCGGGTGCCAGAGCGGAATGGCATTGATGATACGGAAACGCGTGGAGTCGCCCTGCTGAAGCTGGATCCGATCCGTGTAGGGCCACCCTTTCCCGTTGATGACGGAGACGTCCTCGAACGGCCTGTTGTCGTCGTAGGGGTGAAACCATTCACTGAGCACGAAAATGCGATCGGCCCGCACTGCGCCCGGCGCGTCCACGACGATTGCGCCATTGAGCTGGCTGTCGAGCCAGAGCCGGTCGCTGAACGCTGAACCGGCGAACCAGCCGGCATAGAAGTACGTCCCCGGCGTGTCGAGCCGATAACTGAGCTCGCGCATGGATTGCGGCGGAAGGTGCACCGAGTCCGTGCCTGTCGAAACCGCAGGTCGCAGGCCGTTGATCACCAGCGATGAGTCAGTGCGATTGGTGATCGTCAGGTGGATTTCCGTTCCCTGCCTGACGCGAATCAGCGGCCCGGGATTTACGGGTCCCTTCCCAGCTTCGGCGAACGCCAGAATGGGGACTTCGGGATCCGTGTCACCTTCGGGACGCCACGCGCCGGTCACCACCTCGAGCGAAACCGTCAGGACCTTTCCGTTGAGCGAGCCTGCAGGCCTGGTGTTGCCGTGGTTGGAAACCCTGATCGCGCCAGGCGCGGGCTTCGGGAGTGGGACCCGAGGAGGCGGAGCTGCAACCTGCACCTGCAGCCCTAACGCCACCGCACCGATAACAACGAACATGAACGCTCCGTGGAAGCGACCCGGTCCGATGCTAATGGAAACGATTGACCCACGCTACTGCCGCGCACGCCTCGACGTTGTCCTGCCGAGTACGTAACTGCGGCTAGTCCCTCGTGTAGCAGCTAATCCCGGATCGCACATCCATTAGAAAGGAGGTGGACACGATGGCACGAGTCACAGCAGCATTTGCGGACCACGCACAGGCGGACGCGGCCATTGCCGCGTTACGGCATCGTGGCATCGCGGATTCGCATCTTTCGATCGTAGCGAAGCGCGTTGAGGACGTTGAAGTGAATCGTCGCCCGGAGGCCACAGCGGGCGAACGTGTCGCCAAGGGCGCCATCACCGGCGTCGGCGTGGGGACCTTGTTTGGCCTGGTCGCCGCCGTCATTCCTGGCGTTGGGCTGGTGGCTGGCCCGCTGGCTGCGACGTTAGGCGTCGCCGGGGCATCGGCAGCCGCCGGAGCGGTGATCGGCGGCACGTCGGGTGCGCTCGCGGGGGCGATGGCGCGCGCAGACTTCTCGAAGGAGGAAGTGGACTTTTACGGCCCGCTCATCGAGCGCGGCGACGTCCTGGTCACGGTGAACACGGACGACGTTTCAAGCGAGCGGCTTCGGACCGAGCTCGCGCAGCTCGGCGGCCGCACGTATGCACACGACGTGCAGGCCAAGCGCACGGTTGAAGTGCGGCGCGAATTGTAGTCATTCATCCAGCATCCAGCTGATGTGCACACCCCGGGGTGACGTTGTCGCCCCGGGGTTTTGCTGCGCGTACGCCGAGGAACGCACGCTCCAGGCCGCTTCAGCGCGCGACTGGGCGAGACGCTGAAAAGACGCAGGCGCGTATGCCCCGTTCGACCACTGTCCGTTCGGGGCAGCGAGGATGACGCCCAAGGGTGAATTACCCGCGATGACGACGGACACTATCGTGTTCGCGTGACTCAACCTCCGTTTGTCCTAGTTAGGCAATGACGAGCCCCGGAAAGTTCAGGATTGCCTCGGGCGTCCTGGCGGGTCTCGTCACTTTCGCGGCCATGACCCCTCCGGCGGGGGCCCAGCTCGCAATCAAGCGATCGCCGTCGGGATTCAACCTCTTCACGGTCGACGAGGACATCGGGCTCGGACGACAGTCGGCGGCGGAAATCGAGCGCCTGATGCACCTCGTCACGAATGCGAGAGCGGAACGGTTTCTCGACAGTGTGCTGGCCCGCCTGACGGCACACGCACCGGGCCCGCGGTATCCCTACCGGGTGCGTGCGGTGAATTCGAAGGAAGCCAGCGCCTTTGCGCTTCCGGGTGGCCCGCTGTACGTGACCACGGGCCTGATGGGCCTGGCACGCTCCGAGGCTGAGCTTGCCGGCCTTCTCGCCCACTCGGTTGCCCACGTGGTGCTGCGGCACGGAACGGAGCGTGCCTCGAAGGCCTGGGTGGCGAGGGCGGGGGTCGGCGCGTTAGGTGGACTGGGCAGCGGGCCAGGACGGCCGACGCGTATTGCCAATGCGGTCGGCGGCCTTGGGCCGGAGGCCGCCTTCCTCAGCTTCGGACCGTCCGACGAATTCGAGGCCGACGCGTTAGGCGCCGAGTTGCTGTCGCAGGCCGGGTATGACCCTGTCGCCCTGTCGGCGGTCGTGTCGTCATTGCGACGTGAGGGACGCCGGAACCCGGAGCTCAAGGGCCTTGCTTCGAGTCATCCATTCGCCGCTGGGCGAGAGGACCGCATCCGGAACCTGCTGAATGTGCTGGGTCACAACGGCGCGACCGAACTGGTTGGAGGCTTCAGCAGCGTCCGGTGGATCGGTCGAGCCACCGTTCCGCCGACCCCGCACTGGAAGGCCGCCGCGGGCGTGGTCGCGATAGACTCGACGCCCGTGAGCACCGACCTGCCCGCGCCATCATCGCGTATTGCGCGGTACAACCATCCAGACGCATTTCTCTCGATCGAGTACCCGGACAATTGGCAGGCGGAGGCGGACGGTTTTGCCATCTCGTTCGCGCCGCCTGGTGGAGTCGTCCAGAGGCCCAGCGGCGAACCGCACCTCGTACTCGGCGCCGTCGTGAACTTCTACGCGGCATTCGAGAGTGACGTCGAGCGCTGGAACAACAGCCTGGTGCAGCACTACGCCCCGTTCGTCGACCGCACACGTTCGCGCGGGCTGCTCGAAGACGCCACCGACGATCTCGTCAGGCAGATCCTCAGCGCCAGTCCCTACCTGTCCGCGCCCACGGGATCAGCGAGGACAGAGGGATCGAGGGGATATTCGGTACGGCTTTCGGGCCGTTCCCCGGTGACGGGAGAAGTGGAACGGATAACCGTGTACACACGTTCGCTGCCCGATGAACACGTGGTGTACCTGGCTTGCATCGCGCCGGCGAAAACTGCCACGGCGGTTGAGCGAGCCTGCTCGCGGATGATCCAGTCGCTGCGTGTGAACGACGCAGCAGCCCACCGCCAACAGCAGTAGCGTCGAAGGCTACGCGGTGACGCCGAAGCGCCTCGAGAACTTGCGCGCCTCGGTGAGGTACTCGAAGGCCAGGAGCGAGATGTAGATGATCGGGACCGCGCTCTCGACGATGCGCCCGGCCGCCAGCTGTTGCGCGAGCAGCATGACCGCGCCCGCACCGTAGATCACCGATAGAATCCGGAGTGTCGGCGCGCCGAGGGGAGACAGGAGCCAGAATCGCGCCGACCAGAGCACCGACGCAAGCGCCAGCAGGATTACGCCGGCGAGTCTGACGACGCCGACGATCGCGAGTGAGAAGTCAGGGACGCCGAGTCCGCGAAGGAGCGCCGCCGGGAAGACCAGGGCGGCGATAGCGCAGGCCGCAAGGCCCATCGCGCTCGCATGAATGACGTTCAGCCGGACCACGCGCTACAACCTCCAAAGCAGCTCGCCTGTAGGACGAGCGGGGTGCAAAAAAGTCTCCCGTCGAGACCGTCAAGAATAAACCAGCCCGGGGAAGTACGGCAACTCGGGGACTGGCGCCCACCCCTGCGCCGTTTCGCCGGCGATTCCACTGCAAAAAAAGACGCAGCGCGGGGCTGCGTCGTTAGAGCCGGTCGTGGCCGACCGGTTGGGGCGGGGGCGCGGTCATCAGGACCGCGCACCCACTCACCACACGAGTTTACATCTTGCGGTAGTACAGCTGGATCTTGTTGTCGGGCAGCAACTCGGCCGCGATCACCTCGGAGACCGACGGTTCCGCCGACTCCTTCTTCAACCGGGCTTCGACCGCCGGATGCTTCGAGAGGATGTCCTGCAGCTGCTTGATGTCGGCCTTGCTGCGATCCCACTGGATCTTGAGCATGTCCTCGCCCTTGCCTTCGAGCAGTGGCTTGGTATCGACGATGACGAGTTCCGATTCGTTGATGATCTGCCGCTTGAGCAGTTCGTCGTTGGTCGCCTTGGTATTCGTCATGGCGGTGACGAGGCTCTCGAACGTGGGCTTCACTGCCACGTCACCCTTCGAAACCAGGGTATCCTGTGCGAATGCGGGTGCAGCGCTGACGGCAAGGAAAAACGCCGCCGCGGGAATGAAGAGCTTTCTCATGTGGCTTACCTCTGCTGACTGTTGATTCATGGGGCCGCCGCGCGACATCGCGAGGCCCGCCTGATCATTACCCGTCAGTATGTGCCGACATGCGGCGTCGCCGCTGCGACCTGCGTCACGTCGTTAGGCAGTTGGGCCTGTTTCGCACGGCAGGGATTGTTTCCCGTCCCAGGGTTTGGGGATCAGGGATCAGGGATTAGACCCGCAAGCGAACGCTACCTCACGGCATAGAGGTGCCCGTCCGTGCTGCCGAAGTAAGCCACGCCGCCCACCACCACCGGCGACGAGAGCACGGATCCCAGCGTCATCATGGTTCGCATGCCGATCATCATCCCGTCCAGCGTGCGGTCCGGGTACATCCCCTGTGTGCGCATTCGGCCCTCGGCGTCGGTGTACTTCGCGCCGTTTTCCTTCGAGCCATCAGTCTGGAAACGTGCCTTGATCGTGCCGTCGCGAAGGTCAACCGCGTTCAGGTAGCCGTCCGACGTTCCGTAATAGGCGACGTCGCCGGCGATGGCTGGCGACGAGAACGACACCGCGAGGTTCTGCAGGTTGAACTTCACGTCACCGGTGACGGCGTCGAGCGCCTTGAACCGCGTGCCGTCGGAAGTCGGAAAGTAGACGACACCGTTCCGCACTGCCGGCGATGCGATGGTCCAGCCGCCGTTGTTGTTATGCACCCAGCGCACCGCGCCCGTGCGCTCATCGACCGAGTGGAACTTGCCATCACGTCCGCCAACATACACGACGCCGTTCGCGATCGCGGCCGAGCTGGCAATCCCGATCTGGTTGTAGATGACCGTGTCGTTACCCGTGGTGTAGCGCCAGCGCTCCCGTCCCGTTGCGGCGTCGAGCGCGTACACGTTCCGGTCCCAGCTCCCGATGAAGACCGTGTTGTTCGCAACGGCGGGGGAGGCGTGAACGACGTCACCCGTTGCGAATGTCCAGCGCAGGGCGCCAGTCGCCGCATCGAGTGCGTAGACGTTCTGGTCTCCGCTGCCGATGTAGACCGTTCCGTTGGCAATCGTCGGCGAAGACGTGAAGACATCGAACGGATCGGGCATCCGTTCTGTGCGCGGCGTGGCGCCATGGATGCCGGGCGCGGTGAATCGGCGCTCCCCTTTCGTGGCAAACGTCCAGCGCGACTTTCCTGTTTCAGCGTCCACCGCGTACACGAGGCCATCCATGCTAAGGATGTAGACCGTGCCAGCGTGGAATGCGGGTGAAGAACTGATGGGTCCCCGGGAGTCGAACTTCCATCGCTGACTCCCGTCCGCCTTGTTCACCGCGTAAAGCGACCCGTCGGTGCTTCCGACATAGACGACATCGCCGACGACGAGCGGCGACGATATCACACGCCCGCCCGTCTTGAACTTCCAGGCCAGCGTCTGGAGCGTGGGAGACG
>DATMBT010000219.1:0-2477 GCA_035559475.1 Gemmatimonadaceae bacterium | reverse complement strand
TCTTCCCCGCGGAGGTACCAGATCGCTTCCAGGCGTTGGGCATTTGCCCGCGGAGCGAGGGCGGTGAGGCAGGCGATCAGTGCGGCGAGACCCTTGACGCGCATATCGATATGTAAGATGTGGTCGCCGGAAACCCGCGCTCGGGTGCAGCGTGACAAAAAGAGAGAACCGAACTGGGGGCAGACATGCGCCAGTTGGTGATGTTAGTGCTCTGCGCCAGTGCTGCAAGCGCGCAGGAACCTCGCCCCTTGCCGTTCCGAGGCAGCGGCGAGCGATTGCCACAGGGCTTCACTTCGGTAAGTGCTGTGACCCCGCTTCCCGATGGGCGGGTTGTCGTCGTTGATGCCGCTGAACGCACTGTTTCTGTCGGCGACTTTCCAGCGCAACTGGTGCACGTGATTTCACGACGAGGATCTGGGCCGCTCGAATACCTCCAGCCTCGCCGAGTGTTTTCACTCGCCAACGGCGAGACGCTCGTTTCCGATCCCGCCAATGCGCGATTCCTTCGCCTGTCCGCCGATGGTCGCGCACTTGGACCGTGGCAGGCTGTGTCGGGACCTGGTCAACAACGGTCGATGGAGAACCTGTCGGCAACATGGGATGCGCGCGCGATCGATAAGGACGACCGACTCTACTTCGAGTTGCTTCCATCACCATTGAAACCAGGCGCCTCGGCAACCGTCCCGATTGTCCGGCTGGATCCGGCGCGCGGCAGGGCAGACACGGTTGCACGGTACGCGCTGGAGTCGGAGATGCAGACCCAGTCAGCCACGTCAGGCGGAAGGGGAACGGCCATCATCCGTCCGCGGGCATGGCCAGCGCGCCCCGAGTGGGTGGTTTCGTCCAGCGGGACGGTGGTGATCATCAACGCTGCTCCTTACCGTGTTTCTTTCATCAACAACGGTCAGCGGCTGGATGGACCGCCGATCGTAGTGACTCCGCTTCGCGTGACTGATGCCGATAGAAGCGCGTTCAGCGAGGCGGTTCAACGTCAGCCGCGAGGACCATCGTCTCCCGGACCGCAACCGCCTCGACCCGCCGGCGCTCCTCCTCCCACGCGAAAGCAGGCCGGCGCTCCGATCTTTCCGGAGACTTTTCCTCCATTCAGCGGCAGGGACGCTGTTCATCTGGCTCCAAGCGGCCGCGTCTGGGTTTCGCGTTCGTTGCACGCGACGGATTCTGTCCAGGTGGTTGACGTCTTCGACACCGATGGCCGTCTCATTGAACGCATCGCATTGCCGCCAAGCCGTCGGCTGTTGGCGATAGGAGCGGACTACATCTATCTCGCGTTCCGGGACATGGACGACCTGGAGTTCGTGGAGCGCTACAGCACTCGCGCTCGTTAGGGAACCGCCTGTCGCGCTTGAACGTCGAGCACCATGTGTACGTCCCCCGTGGCGTATGGATTGTTCGCGGGGAGCGGCGCGTATCGGAAACCTGCGCGCTCGTAAAGCCTGAGCGCGGCCACCAGACTCGAGTTCGAGATGAGCGTGACCCTTCGTGCACCACGTTGCCGCGCAAAGTCCAGACAAGCCTCAACCAGTTGCATCCCGATGCCTCGGCCCTGCGCGGACGCGGCGACGGCGAGTTTGCGCACCTCGAATTCGCCGGGGCCGGGGCCGTGTGGGACGATACCGCAGGTTCCAATGACGACATCGTTCTCCACGGCGACGTAGACCTGGCCGCCAAGCGCGATGATCGTTCCGTTCGGGTCTTTCAGGTCTGGTTCGTCAGCCGGCTCGAGGAGGTCGTTGTCCACAAGCCAGGCTCGATTGAGTGCCTCGAATGCGGCCGAGTGTTCCGGCCGAAATGGCTCTATCTTCACGGCGGTATGTGACTGGGAACGAGCATTGTGCGGTTTGCGCCCGCCCGGCGCAATGCGGTCCGGGGAAACTCGAATCAAGGGGCACCGTACGGCATCTGGACCCTTACTGACCAACAGGGAATCTGTCCATGGACACCGAGTTCCTCCCGCTACAGGACGCGCTCGCCGGCGAATATTCGTTTGAGCGCGAGCTCGGGCGCGGCGGCATGGGGGTTGTGTATCTCGCCCGCGACGTCCAGCTCGATCGCCCCGTCGCCATCAAGGTCCTCCCTGCTGCCCTCGCGGCGCGCGACGACGTCAAGGCTCGCTTCCTGCGCGAAGCGCGGACGGCCGCAAGTCTTTCACATCCCAACATCGTCCCCATTCATCGCGTCGGCGAGCTGGCCGGTGTCCCGTTTTTCGTGATGACCTTCGTGGACGGGCCAACGCTCGGCGAGCGGCTTCGCGAGCGGGGACCTGTGTCAGGGTCGGTGATGGGGCAAGTCCTCCGTGACGTCGCCCAGGCGTTAGGCTACGCGCATTCGCGCGGCGTCGTGCATCGCGACATCAAGCCGGACAATATCCTGCTCGATACGGCGACCGGACGCGCCGTGGTCACCGACTTCGGCATCGCCGGCGTCGCCGGCGAGACTGCTGAAGGGCCCGTATCCGG
>DATMBT010000218.1:0-3720 GCA_035559475.1 Gemmatimonadaceae bacterium | reverse complement strand
CGCCAGGTGAGCCAGAGCAACAGGATGAGCGATACGACCAGTACGCCACGCACGGGAACCAGCCCGGGCCCGGATATCGCCAGCGCCGGCGCAATCAGCACGGGAAAGCCGGGCGGTTCGGCGACCGGGCCGATGAAGTTGTTGTACGTCGTGTAAATGAAGCCGATGTCGGTGTACGGCCGCCCCTCGATCAGCGCGCGTGCGTGCGAGAGGTATTGGCCCTGGTCGTCCCAGTTGAACGGCAGCCCATGAGGCGCGTGCACCAAAACCGTCGCAAGGACTGCGACGGCAAGGATGACCCAGTGCACGCGAAAGTCCCCATCCCCGCCGCCGCCCTCGCTGTCAGCGTTCATTCATGAAAGAATGGACCAGAGACGGCGTACTGGCTATGGCAGACGCGATCGCCACCGCCGCGGTGCCGTTGCCGTATTCGTCCCGGTCCCACGTCGCCGGCGCATCGATCATCGCGGCGATGGCGGCAGGCAGGTCCACCGCCACCCGCGCCGGGTCAACAAGCCGGTTGGCACCACGCGTGACCGTCTCCGTCCACTCCGTCTCGCGCCTGATCGTTAGGCATGGTACGCCCAGCCAGTAGGCCTCACGCTGGATCCCGCCGGAGTCGGTGACCACCCCGACCGACCGCTGGATCGCGGCCAGGGCGTCGAAGTAGCCGACGGGCCTCGTCACGTGAAGCGCACCGCGACGCGACACGTCCCGCAGGGCCGGCAGGCGCTCCCGCGTGCGGGGATGCAACGCGAGGACCACCGGCACCGGCAGCGCCGCCAGCGCATCGATCACACCGTTCAACAACCGCGGGTCGTCGGTGAGTTCAGCGCGGTGCAGGGTGGCGAACAGGAACTGCTCGCCGCGTTCGAGCGGCCAGTCGGTGCCAGGCTCGGGAAGTCCCCGTTGAACCGCGAAGTCCAGCACGTCGCGCGCGACGTCCCCCGTGAGGCAGGCACGGTCGGCCAACCCCTCGTTCGACAGGGCCGCCATCGCCGCGCGGGATGGCGCGCATAACAACGCGCCGTGTCGATCCACTTCGACCCGGTTCATTTCCTCCGCCATCGTGGGTACATGACTGCGGAGTCCGGCTTCGACGTGAACCAGCGGGATGCCGAGTGACGCGGCCGCCCGCGCGCACCCCAGGGTGCTGTTCGTGTCGCCTATGACCACCACCACCCGAGGCTGCGCCCCTCGCAGCACGTCGGTGCAGGCGGATTCGATCCGGGCAAGCTGTTCGGGACGCGGCGCGGACCCCACGCCCAGCAATGCATCGGGCGCCGGCACCCCCAACTCGTCGTACAGCAGCGCGTTGAGCTCGTAGTCGTAGTGCTGGCCCGTGTCGATCGCGAACGTCGGGAAGCGGTCGCCGAGCGCAGCAAGCAACCTGGCCGCCTTGATCACCTGGGGCCGGGTCCCATAGGCGACGGCGATGGTTTGTTGCCTCATCGTATGATGGTCGGACCGCGTCATGTGGCCGTATCGTATCCGGCGGATGCTCCGGGCAGCAAACTTCCGGCCGTCCCCTTACGAACTCTTGTGTGAACCGGATCAATTGCTTGCGTGACTCATCACGCTCATGACACGGGCAACACCGTGACGAGGTCCCGCTTCGCTGTCGGCCTGGTGGCCGTCGTGATCAGCCCCGCGCTGGTGCAGTCGCAGGTCGTCCGTGGAACGATCACCGAACGCGCGTCAGGCGAGCCCATCCCGGGCGCGCTCGTAACGCTCGAGCCAGCGAGCGCTCTCGAGGGTCGCGCCCTTTCCGTGCTGACTACGGTGCAAGGGGAATACGCCCTGCGCGCCGCCGCCGCCGGACGATACCGCGTGAGCGCAAAACGGATCGGCGTCGCGCGATATATGTCGGAGGTGTTCGAGCTGGGTGCGAGCGAGACACGCCGACTCGATATCGTGCTCGAAACGGTCATGCACCGGTTGCCCGAAGTGCGCGTCATCGACCTGGACGTGTGCGTGAACGACGATTCGCAGCGGCAGCAAATTGCCGCACTCTGGGACGAAGCCCGCACGGTACTGACCGCGGCGGAGATCTCGCTGCGCGACCGGCTGTTCGAGGGCACGATCACTCGTTATGTGCGAGGATTGCATCCGCGCAACCTTCGCGTGCTGGAGGAATCGTGGGGAGAGCGGAAGGGCGTGATGGACCGTCCGTTCGTCAGTCTGGGCGGTGATTCACTCTCGCGGATCGGGTTCCGACGCCAGATCGGCGAATACGAGTACTACTACGCGCCTGACGCCGAAGTCCTGCTTTCGCGCGCGTTCCTGCGGGACCATTGCTACAGCGTCGTCGAAGGCGGGCGGGGACGCAGTGGCCTCATCGGGATCGGGTTCCAGCCCGTGCCGTCGCGCAAGCTGCCCGACGTCGAAGGGACGCTCTGGATGGACAGGCGCACGTTTGAGCTGCGCTTCGCGGAGTTTCGCTACACGAAACTGCCCGACTTCGAAGGCGCGGATCGTGTTGGCGGCGAGGTGCACTTCGGAAAGCTCGCGAATGGCGCGTGGGTGACGTCACGCTGGTTCGTGCGCATTCCGCAATACGCCCGACCGATGGCTCCGGTCGATGCCCACAGCAGCATTCCGTCGGTCATCGTTCGCCCGACCATGCATCGGCTGCAGGAAGAAGGCGGGATGGTCTTCACGACCGGATTGCGGCTCTTCACTCGACCGGCCACACTCATGGGCGTGGTCCTCGACAGCGCGGGCCACCCGTTTCCCGGAACCACCGTACGGCTGAGCGGCACGCCGTTCGCGACACAATCCGGTCCACGTGGAGAGTTCCGGATCGATAGCCTGCCAGGGAGTCGTCTCGCACTGCTCGTCGAGCATCCGTCACATGAACAATTCGGCATGCTGGTGGGGGAAGAGCCCGTGGAGCTCCGCGAGGGCGCGGTTACGAACGTCACGATCAGGGCGCCGAAAATCACGGAGTTCGTCGAACGTCTCTGTGAAGAGAAGTTGCCCAAGGACGACAATGGGATCCTGCGCGTGCTCGTGATCGACCGCGTGACGTCGCGTCCCCTGCCCAACCTGCGAGTCTGGCTCCGTTGGGCCGGGAGTTTCATTGGATCGATGGAGCGCCCCGGGACCCTCCGACCGAGCAAGGTGGGTGGCACCGAGGCCATGACGGACGCCAACGGCGCAGTCACGTTCTGCGACGTTCCGCCTGAAATCGGTCTGGTGTTTTCCGCCCTGCGGCCGGACGCCAAGCCAGCGGCTGACTCTTCCGAGCTTCGCATCGCAAGGAAGGAAATGAAGGTGTCGACCGTCATGACTCGCAGGCCCTGACATGAGTGCCCGGCGAGCGATGCCCTGCGTCGTCGTCATGATCGCACTGGCCGCGCTCCCGCTGAACGCCCAGGTGGTTCGCGGTCGTGTCATGGAAGGGGGCTCGAAATTGCCTGTCCCTGGCGCGCTCGCCTCGTTGCTCCAGGAAACCGCCGACTCCGCGCTTGCGAGCACCCTGACGACGCAGGAGGGCGACTACGCCCTGCGCGTCCCGGCACCGGGTCGGTATCGCCTTGCGGTGAAGCGCATCGGCGTCAGGCGGTTCGTGTCGGCGCCGTTCGACATTGCCGAGGGTGAGACCCGGGTGCTGGACGTTTCGCTCGACCCGGTGGCGCTGACGCTGCCGGAAGTGACGGTGTCGGGACTCTGCGCGACGAATCCCCGTGACCTGCGCCGCATCGCGTCTCTCTGGGA
>DATMBT010000217.1:0-2735 GCA_035559475.1 Gemmatimonadaceae bacterium | reverse complement strand
ATCTCGCCGTTTTCGATAAGGAAGAGACCGTCGCGTGTCATGCCGGTGTTCAGGAGCGGCTGGTCGTCGGACGGCACGCCGCGGATGTACCAGAAGAACGTGACGAGTAGTCCGCGACGCGTCTGCTTCACCATGTCGTCGATGGAAAGGTTTGAGCCTTCCATAGAGAGGCTCATGTTAGGCGTCGCGCCCTGGTTCGCGCCCATGGCGCGCAGCACACCGTTCTCGACCCACGTCACTGCCTTCGCCGGACGATTGTCATTCAGGATCGGCGTCTGCCGCAGGATCGGGTTTCCAACGTCGCTCTTCAGCGTGAAGAGATCGCTGAACATCTTGTCGCCGACTTTCTTGTCGGCCATGTAACGGCCGACGGTGTTCAATCCGGCAGCGCCCCCACCGCCCCCTCCGCCACCAGGTGCGCCGGGTGCATCAGCAGCGGCTCCAGGTGCACCGCCGCGACCACCACCGCCTCCGCCACCACCGCCACCAAAACCTCCGCCACCACCGAAGATTCCCGTCATCAAGGACAGGAAGCGCGCGTTGGCTCGTGGTTCGAGAATGACGGTGTAGCGACCAGGTTCAATCGCGCGCGGGCGTCGGCTCTTGAGCGCCTTGTCCGAAGCGACTTCGGTCAGCGCCTTCGCGTCGATCATGCGAAGGTCCTTGATCCCCGTCGTTCCTGCCCAGCCGGAACCACTGCCGTCCGCCATGCGACACGTGAGGACAAAGCCCGCTTCCGCGACGCGATAATACGCGAACAGTCCCTTCGAATTCGCGTTGCAGGTGGCCTGGTCGATCTTGGGGATATAGCCTGCGCCGAGTACGCCTTTGCGTTCCGCGATGTCGATGGAGTCCCTCACCATGCGAGCGCGTTGGCCGGGCCCGAAGTTCACGAGGTCCGGGAGCGCCGCATCGACCGGGATGTATTCCTGCGGTCCGAGCAGCTCGGGCAGGTTCGCATTGTCGCGTCCCTGTCGCGCTTCGGAAAGCGCTTCATCCACCATGGTCTTGAGACCGGCGTCGCTGAAGTCGCGCGTGTCAGCCGTGCCGGTCTTCTGACCCAGCCGCACGGTGACAGTGAGCTGTCGATCGTACTGGACCAGGTTGGTCGTGATCGAGGAGTTGGCCCACCGCGTGCCTGACCGCTCGCTACCCGTCAGGCTCACCTCCACCGCGTCAGCGGTGGCCATGTTCAGGACCTTGTCGACAATCGCCTTGGCTTCTTCGCGTGTGTACATGAGCGAGACGCTGGTTGCTGGTTGCTGGTTGCTTCTTACTGGGGCCGTGTGCTGGGGCTGGAACTGGAGCAACCTGCATTCGGTGCGACGAAACGGCAATCTGAAAACGTCGTCCTACGCCTGACCGCGCCGCCTCCGCCACCACCACTCCGCGCCAAGCAGGAGCGCAAACGGAACGATCCACCACGCGGACCGCATCGGGTGCCATGTTTCTACGCGCGACACCGTGGGAAGCGCTGCCGAGAGCAGGGACGGAAGTTCCCGGAGTCGAGATTCCGGCACGGCAGTTCCGCCGCGAGAAGCAGCGAACATTTCGACAAGCGCATGGTCATCGCGCGCTGCTGCTCGTGCGGCGCGATCCACAACAATCGGCGTCGTGGTTCGCGCCGTTCCCGACGAGACGATGAGTTGATAAGTCCCCGGATTCTGTGGTGCGCGGATCGAACCGGCGAATTTGCCCGGCATCGGCGTGGGCCAGAGCCGGACCAACGTGGAGTCGGTGCCGCTCACCAGGAGAGCAGCGGCGTCTGCCGATCGATCGGTACTCGATGAGAGCGCCGTCGCAAGAACCGTTGCGTTGATTGCAACGCTCTCACCTGGCGCGACTGAACGACGCGAAACCTCAATGTCGATCGCGTCCGGAGCGCCCGCGCTCAACTCGGCGATGGTATTGGTCCAGAACTGGTCAAAGCTCGACGATGCTGGATCGCGATAATGCCAGGCGTCGAGCGCGCCGCTCACAAGCAGGCGACCGGCGCCAACCGGGACACTCCAGATCACTGCGCGACGCGTGGAATCACGTGCGACGCTTGTCGCGACTACGGTGGCGCCGACTGGTACTGTGTTCGGCCAGGCAATCTCTCGCGCCTGTAGCTCGCCGAGTGACGAAGCACGCGGAAGTTGAGCCGCGCGCCAATCGCTGCCGCCCGTCAACCGGTCTATTGGACCGGTCGTTCGTCGATCCATCAGAAGGACGACACGGCCCGCGCGAGTTCGCATGAACGCATCCAGGCCGGCGACATCACCTTCGGTCAGTTGCTCCGGGGCGCTGACAACAATAGTTGAGTAGGCAGTGAGGGCGCCCGCATCGCGCAGCGATGGTGGTGCTCCACCGCCGGTGTTTGCCAGGCCACGCGAGGTCACGACGCGATGCGAAACGGCGAACCGCGGATCACCTTCGACGGCGCGCCTGACGAAAGTTGACTGCCAGGACGCCCGCGGGTCGAAGAACAGCACCGGGTAGCGGTCATCGCGCGCGTCAACGACGAGTGATGCCGAGTCTCCGATAGCCGCGTTGTCGATCGCTGCCCGCACGAGAAGCGACGACGACCCGGCCACCGCGGGTGTCCAGGTCATGGTAGCGGCGAGAACTGCCTCGTCGGTCTTGACGCTTTGTGTGTCCCGCTCAACAAGAACATTCCCGTCCAGCAGCTCCACAGTCAATCGACGATTCCGCGCACCCGATACTTCGACCTGCACTTCAACTGGAATGCGTGC
>DATMBT010000216.1:0-3461 GCA_035559475.1 Gemmatimonadaceae bacterium | reverse complement strand
CAGTGGGCGACCTCGCGTGGCCAATGCCGATTCCCGTGGTCAAGCACGACGACAACAAGTGGGCCTTCGATCCCGAGACAGGAATGCGCGAAGTCCTGCTCCGGCGCATCGGGCGCAACGAGCTCGACGCCATCGAAGTGTGCCGCGGGTACGTAGAGGCACAGAAGGAGTACGCCCTCGAAAAGCATGATGGCGCACTGGTGAATCAGTACGCGCAGCGCGTCATCAGTTCGCCGGGCAAACACGACGGCCTTGCGTGGCAGGACCCGGACGGAAGCTGGCAGGGTCCGGTCGGCGAGAAAATCGCGCGGGTAATCCACGAGGGATACGCGAAGGACATAGACCCGTATCACGGATACCTCTTCAAGATCCTCAAGGGTCAGGGCCCGTTGGCACCGCTGGGCGAGATCGATTTCATGGTGGACGGCGCAATGATCGGTGGGTTCGCCCTCGTGGCGGCGCCGGCCGAATACCTCGTGACTGGCGTGAAGACCTTCATCGTGAGCCACGACGGCATCGTCTACGAGAAGGACCTCGGCGAGAAGACGCTGGAGCTGTTCCGCGACATGGAGCGGTACAACCCGGATTCCACCTGGAAGCCGGTGTCGAACAAGTGACGCCGCGGACGATCGCCGCGGCGTAGGTCGGCCTGACGACAGCCGGCTTCGTGCGCACGCGCTGCGGTTGTCTGGCGTTCCTCCTGCTCGCCCTCGCCACCGGGCCCGCAGCGGCGCAGCGAGTGCCCGAAGGGTTTCGCGATCCAGAGGACGGCCGATTTGACCTCAGCGACTACCTGCTCACCCGCAGGGGACTGCTGCCGATGCCGATCCTTATCACGGAGCCTGCCCTTGGTTACGGCGGCGGGCTCGCCCTGACGTACTTCAGCCAGTCCCTGGCCGAGGGTGCCCGGGAGGGCCGGGACTTCGCCATCCCGACGATTGCCGGTGGAGTCGGGTTCGCCACCGCCGGCGGAAGTTACGGGGGCGCGCTGTTTTATTTTCAGCCATACAAGCACGACCGGTTCCGGATCCTTGCAGCGTTAGGCGGCGCGTCGCTCGACCTCGACTTCTTCGGGTTCGATCCCGACGGTCCACTCTCCGACCAACCGATCGCGTATACGATCAAGTCGGTGTTCACCGGGGGGCGCCTCCAGGCCCGCTTTGGTGATACGCACCTGTTTATCGGCGCCCACTACTCGTATCTCCGGACCGAGACGGCCTTCGCAACGCCTCCACCGGAGATTCCCGAACAGCACCTGGACGTCAATGTCGCAGGGCTCGGTGTCGGACTCGAATTCGACACGCGCGACAACCTGCTGAACGCGCTGCGAGGCATGGACCTTACCGTCAACGCCACGTGGTTCGGCCCGTCGGTCGGTGGCGACGAGTCGTTCAACAAGTACTCCGCGCAGGGACTCTTCTACGGCCAGCCAACGACGCAGTGGGGATATGGCCTTCGCGTGAGCTCCGGGTTCGCGACGGGTGACCCACCGTTTTTCGAGAAACCGTCGCTGTCCATGCGCGGCCTGCCCGACACGAAGTACCTCAACGACGTGACGGTGCTCGCCGAGGCCGAAGTTCGCTATTCAATGGACGCGCGGTGGACGCTGCTCGCGTTTGGCGGCAGCGGTCGCGTCGCTGACACGTGGGAGGATATCCCTGACGCGTCCGGCATCAGCGCGGGAGGCCTTGGATTCCGCTACCTCATCGCGCGACGCCTGGGCCTCGGCTCAGGACTGGATTTCGCGTTAGGCCCCGGTTCGGAATTTGCGTTCTACATCCAGATGGGCTCGGCCTGGCGCTGACCGCTCCGTTAGTCCAATTGGACGGTGGCAGTGAGTACAGGTCCCCCGCGCCGAGGCGCTGCAACCCAGGGGAGCGCCCGGAAGCCGCCCTATATAATGAAGGGCGGCCTGACGTGAGCTACGTCACAGGACGGACGCTATTTCAATGCGTTCATGAAGTTCTTCTCCACCGACGGGCTGACCTTCCCTTTTACAGCATTGTTGAGCACCGGGATCATCTTGTTCACCTGGTCGGGCGAAATGCCCTGGGTGCCGAGGAATTGTGTCACGCCGGCCCGCCCACTGTACGCGCTGCTGGGGACACCGAGCCGCGTTGCCTCGACGATGAGTGCATCAGAACCGGGAATTGCGGTGGCAACGTATGGATAGCGCGTGGGAGGCATCTTCATCCTGGCCAGTCCCATCAGGGAGCCGGCTGCGAGGATGGACTGCGTGTGCGAGAGACCGGGAACCGCGGCGTTCAGGGAGTTGAGCAGCGGACCGGCGGCGTTCAGCTCAGCCGGGAGCGCCGACATTTCCGCCGCGGTTTTGTGCTTCGGCCGACCGGCACACGCGCCGGCAATGAGCATGACGGCAAGCAGGATGACGCCGGTCACCGCATGACCTTTCATGAAGCGCATGACTCCCTCTCAGGGCTGCGGCGTCATCGTGCTGCCTAACGCCACGACAGGTGGTGCGTTGCCGTCACGTTATCGGATGGCCGCATTGAAGTTGGCTTCCACTCCCGGGGTGACTTTTCCCTTCACTGCCTTGTCGAGTACCGGGATGATCCTCTGGGTAACCTGGTCCTGCGTGACGCCCTGCTTGCCCAGGTATTCCGTCACGCTGGTCAGGTTGGTCAACGCGCTGCGGGGAACACCTTGCCGCGCTGCTTCGACAATGAGGGCTTCTGCGCCCGGGATCGCTCGGGCTACCTCAGCAAATTGGTCTGCAGGCATTCTCGTCTTCGCCAATCCCAGCAGGGAGCCCGTGGCAAGGATGTTCTGCCGCTGGCTGATTCCGGGAACCTCCGTGTTCACCTCATTGAGTATCGGGCCCGCCGCGCTCAACTCCGCCGGCAGCGCTGACATCTCGGTCGTCGCTGGTTCCGGGTTGCTGCTCTTGCACGCGCCAATAAGGAACATCGCCGCAAACAGCATGACCGGCCGCGCAACCTGCGCTTGAATGGTTTTCGTGGACATGGTGCCTCCCCCTCGCATGAGTGTGCCTGCCTGACGCGACGGCCGGCCCGTCACTGCGCAGGCGAGCCGCGGGCCATCCCTGATGCTTTCAGGACCATGAGCAAGCTTCAATGCGACGTTCGACCTCAGCGTTTTTCCGATGCCTTTCGTCTCCCCGCGCAGGCCTCGATGACAACGCTGTGACCGCTTGATTAGCTTGAGCGGCGTGCCGGACTCATCGCTGTCCGGGTGCTCTCACCGAGTCGACGTTAGGCGGCCCATGTTCAGGATCAGGTTCTCCACTCCAGCGGTCACCAACGAAGAAGGCTGGCAACACGCGGGCGGGGAGTTCATCCTCGATAACACCCGCCTGTGTTTCCTCGTGGACCTCAGTCACTGGGGCATGAGCGCGTACCGGCGCCAGTGGCGGCGAGCGTTCGAGCGTCTCGCGGAAGGCGCGCCCTCCTCGGCGCTCATGACCGCGTATCGCGGCCCGG
>DATMBT010000215.1:0-5469 GCA_035559475.1 Gemmatimonadaceae bacterium | reverse complement strand
AGTCGCCGTGCGCTCGGCGTCGGGTCCATGAGTCGCTTGGCGAGGATCGTCTGCGCGGACGCGCCGGTGAACGGGGCCTCACCCACGAGCATTTCGTACAGCACGACGCCCAGGCTGTAGACATCACTGCGCCCGTCCACTTCAGACGACGCGGTCGCCTGCTCGGGACTCATGTATGCCGCGGTGCCTATCGAGATGCCCGTTTCCGTCAGGCGTGAATCGCGCGCCTCGTCGGCGAGCAACTTGGCGATGCCGAAATCGGCGACGACCGCCGCGCCCTTCGTGAGCAGGATGTTCTCCGGCTTGATGTCGCGGTGCACGACGCCCTGTTCATGCGCGTATGTCAGGGCAACGCCCACGTCGCGTGCGATGCGGATCGCGTCGTTGATCGAGAGCTGTCGCTCGCGATTCAACCGGTCGCGGAGCGAGTTGCCATCCACCAGCGCCATCACGTAGAACAACAACAGATTCCCCGATCGCCCTTCGTCGAGCGCCACCGAGTCGAGGAGCGGAACGATGTGCGGGTGTGAGAGGCGGGCGGCGACCTCGATCTCGCGCAGGAATCGCTCGCCGCCGATGACCGAGGCCACTGCGGGTTCGAGCGCCTTCACCGCCACCTGCCGATTGAGGCGCGTGTCTTCGGCCACGTACACCGTGGCCATGCCACCACGCCCGAGCTCACGAAGCACGGTGTATCGCCCGGCCAGCACTGTCCCCGGTTGGATGTTCATGGACGCGGCTGCCCGGCGAGCGTGCCTTTCAAATCAGGCCGGGTAATAGCCATGAATCTCCACTTCGCCGGTATTGGAGTCGTCTGGCAGGTCGGCGCCGAACATGGTGGCGCTGACGATTCGATCGGCCGGCATCGGCAGCCAGAACGCCTGCGAGTTCGTCGCGCTGCCGCCTGACGAGTATTTCACCAGAAGGGAGAAAAAGTTCTCACCACCGCCGGGGACCCCGACAGCGACGTGCCAGTATGTGCCGCCGGCCTGGTTGCTGCTGATCCCGACCCAGGCGAACAGGAGGATCCCCGCGGCCGTCGCGGGCACGACACTCAGCGGGATCTTGAAGCGGTGCACGACTCCGGACTTCATCGGCAGGTTTCCAAGAATTGCCGCGCGATTTTCGCCAGGTTGGACCGCGATCCAGGGCCCAACACCGCTCATTGATCGGTCTCCATTGGGGAGCACCGAAAGTGCGTTCCTGCGTCGTTATTCGCCAGAGTTTCGTCGCTTTGACCTGGTCGCGTGTGATGCCAGGATGCTCCGTGTCTCCGCGTCTCCGCGTCTCCGCGTCTCCGCGTGAAAAGTTCTTGAACTTGGTGAACAACCCCGATTGCCAGTTTTGACATTTTGTCACATCATCTGGCAGGCGCGCAGGGCGCCTCCCGTCCGCGGGAAGGACCGAGTCCACCTGAGCAGATCGCAGTTCCGGAAGGGTTCGATGTGAACCTCCTTCGCCCGTCGCCAGCGGACCCCGGGCATACCCAAGGAGGCTCATCATGCCCAACCGTAAACTGCCGGTCACGCCTGACCTGGATCAACTCAAGCATCAGGCCAAGGACCTCCTCCGCGACATTCACGCCGGCGACCCTGCCGCCCTCGCGGAGCTGAAGGAGTTCCATCCCGACCACATCGAGCCCGCCAACACAAAGCTTGCCGACGCGCAGCTCGTGCTCGCGCGCAGCTATCAGGCGGAAAGCTGGACTCGACTCGTACAGGCCGTCCAACTCGTGAACGCGATCTGGGCGGACGACATCGACACCGTGCGCGACCTGGTCACGCGCAACCCTCACCTGATTCACGAGCAAGCGCTGATCCGGAACGACAGCAACTGGGGCCCGCCGATGACCTACGCGGCGAACGTTGGCAGGGATCGGATCATCCGGATGCTGGACCAGCTGGGTGCGAAGGACCATCGGACCGCTCTGGGCCGCGCCGCGCTCCAGGGCAAGATCGGCACCGCCCGCATGTTGCACGAAATGCTCGGCAAGCCGGTGCCGCCTGAAGGTGCGTTAGGCGGCCCGGCCTACACGCTGAGCGCCGAAGGCACCGCGGTCATCCTCGAGTTCGGCGCCCTTCGGATGTACGACGACAACGGCAAACTGCTCGTGCCAGTTGACGTGGTCATCGAAACAGACGCCCGCAAGCCTGAGGCGAAACACGCCATCCTCGCGATCTACGAGAAACATGGCGTCGTCTATCCCGACACACCGGTGTGGGCCCTCCACCGCGGGCGCATCGACCTGCTCGAGGAACACCTCGCCCGCGACCCGGGAATGCTGAACCGCACCTGGAGCCATCGCGACATCTATCCGGCGGAAATGGGCTGCAAGGAGCCGATCGACGCCACGGTCGGAACGCCGTTAGGCGGCACGACGCTGCTCCACATGTGCGTTGACTATGACGAATGGGAGATCGCCCGCTGGCTGATTGCAAAGGGCGCGGACGTCAACGCCAGGGCGGCCGTGGGCGCGAGTGGGTTCGGTGGATACACCCCGCTGTTCAACACGGTGGTGTCGCAACCCAACTTCTGGATGAATTACCGGAACCGCGGGCCGTACGTCGCGCCGTTCACCGAACTTCTCCTCGAACACGGCGCCGACGCAAACGTGCGCGCGTCGATCTGGAAGCAGCTCCATCCCGGTCACGGGGACGCGACCCGGCACGAGTACCGCGACGTCACACCGCTTGCGTGGGGACGGCAGTTTCATGCGCCGATTTTCGTGAGTGAGCCGGCGATGAAGCTGATCGTGCAGGCCGGAGGGACGGAATGAACCGCGATTGCAGATTGCAGATTGCAGATCGCAGGTCGCAGATTCGGTGCGGGGGAATCGAGGGGGATCATGCTCAAGGCAATCATTTCCATCCTGGTCGCACTCGCCGCAATCGTTGGCGTGATTGCGTTCCTGGGTTCACGCCTGCCGCAGGAACATGTAGTCGCGCGAAAGGTCGTCGTCGGTGCGCCAGTTGACGTGGTATTCACCACGATCACCGAGTTCGCATCGGCGCCCACGTGGCAGCCAGGCGTCAAATCCGTGTCGGTATTCAAGGACCCGACGACCGGCAGGACACGCGTGACCCAGGAATCGTCGATGGGACCCATGACGATGGAGGTCGACCAGCTCATTCCTCCGAAGCGCCTCGTCATGCGAATTGTCGGGGAAGACCAGTTCGGCGGGACCTGGGTGTACACCCTTGATCCACAGGGGAACGAGACGCTCGTCACAATCACGGAACACGGTGAGGTTTACAATCCGGTCTTCCGATTCATCTCGAACTACGTCATGGGACATACCCGTACGATCGATGCCTACCTGGTCAACCTCGCGAAGAAATTCGGTCGCGACGTCGTTCCCGTTGACGCCGCGCCGGTTGCCCCGTAGCGCCGCGCGATGACGGATTGGAAACCGCAGTCAGGCATCTTCATCCTGGTGAACCTGCAAGGCGCGCTCGCCGACAAGGTGCATGCGATCCAGGAGCGTTACGATCCGCGCATGGCGCGTTTCGCCAAGCCGCACTTCACGCTCATCGGCTCGTCAGGCGTTGGGCCGATCGCGGCGGAGACATCGATCGAGCAGTTGCATGAAGCGCTCGATCCAATTGCCCGCACCACGGCGCCGCTTTCGCTGCATTTCGCTCGTCCCGTGCGTTACATGCAGACAAACACGTTCACGCTGCCGCTGGATCCCCACGGCGCATTGCGCGAATTGCACGACCAGATCAAGCGGACCGGGCTGACCTTCGCGAAGTCACGCCACGCCTTCACGCCTCACGTGACGCTGAGTCACTACCGCACACCAACCGAGGCGGAAGCGCGCGAGCTGCTGGCAATGAGGATCGACGAGGCGTTTCTGGTCGATCACCTGGCAGTCTCGCTGACCGAGGAGCCCAGTGCGCCGAGGGAGCTGTTTGAGCTGGAGCTTACGGGTGGGGAAATGCAGAGTGCAAAATGAGGAATGCAGAGTGCAGAGATGTTTCACTCTGCATTCTGCACTTTGCACTCTGCACTCTGCACTCTGCACTCTGCACTTACTTGAGGGCCTTCGCCACCGCCGCATCAATGTCCTGGTCCGCGCCAAGCCCCGTGTACACGACCTTCCCCTTGCCGTCTACCACGACGATGTAGGAAGTCGCCGCGACCTCATACGCATCGGACGCGTAGCCCTTCCGGTCGTACACGATCTCGTGATGCATCTGGTACTTGTCGCGGTACGCCTTGATGCGCTCCACCGACTGGTTCACCGATACCGCGACGGCGACAAACGTCACCTTGCCCTCGTACTTCTTGATCGCGGCGTTGATGCGCGGCTCGAGCGCCTTGCAGTTGGTGCACCACGTGGCCCAGAACTGCAGCAACGTCGGCCCCTTCTTCACGTACTCGGCGAGATCCATCGGCTTGCCGTCGAGTGTCTCCACCGCGGCGCCGGGCGCAACACTCCCAATCGCGATCCCCGATTCCTGCGCGCCAGCCAACATCGGAATCGCGATCAATGCACTCGCGAACGCCAACCGAATCGATCTCATAGCAGCACCTGTCCCATCTTGATCAGGTAGTACTCGGCCACGCCGAGCATAACGAATCCGAAGATCTTCTTGACCCGGGCCATCCAGGCGCCGGCGCGGGGGAGCCGCGCGGCGCTCCCTGAAGATACCCCCACCGCCACCAGCAGGGCACACATGCCAAGGGAGAAAACGAACAGGTAGATGAACCCCAGTACGGCACTTTGGGTTCGCGTGACCCAGGTCAGGACGGCCGCCATGACGGGGGCCCCGCAGGGCGCGGCGACGAGCCCGGAGACCGACCCCATCGCGAAGGCACCAGGGTAGTTACCGCCGCTGCCGACCCGGCTGGCCCACTCCATGGTTGACGCGGGCAGGGTGAACGTGAACACGTCGAGCATGAACAGCCCGGCGAGCAGCAGCACATTCGCCTGCAGGAAATACAGCCACGGGTTCGAGCTGATGCTGCCGAAGATGCTACCGGTCATCCCGGCGATGACGCCGAGTATCGCGTAGACCAGCGCGACCCCCACGACGTACGACAGCGTGAGGAACAGCGGCCGCCACCGGTTCCGGTTGGCGCCCATCGACTCCTGCCCAACGAGTGCGACGGTGATGGGAATCATCGGGTACACGCACGGCGTCAGGCTCGTGAGCAGTCCGCCCACGAACAGCAGCGGGATGGCCGTGAGGGGGCTGGTGCCGAGTGATTCGGTGAGTCTTGAAAAATCCAAGGAGACAGGAGGCAGGAGGCGGGAAGCAGGGAAGGAACGAAACGTTGTGAATTAAGCGCGCGAGGCTTCGAGGACCTGGTCCTCTCTCAGTCCGTAGAGTGGCGGCGTTGCGATTCCAAGAAGCCCAAGCGTCATGTACAGCTGCCCTCGATGATGGGCTTCGTGTTCAATCATCGCGCGCGCCCATTTCCACGTGGTGATGGTTGTTCCTGCAGGAGTCACAGACTTCGCCA
>DATMBT010000214.1:0-6952 GCA_035559475.1 Gemmatimonadaceae bacterium | reverse complement strand
TCGTCGTCCATTGCAGCGAAGCCGGCGCACGTCTTCCCGATACGGCCGGTGAACCAGTATCTGTTCTGGGAAGACTTCTCGAACTGGGCACAGGGCGAATATGCCGGGGAGAATCCCAAGGATGGCGCACTCATTTCCTATTCGCTCTCACGGCCCGTACCGAACGTGACGCTCACGGTCACGAATGCGACCGGCCGGGTCGTGCGCACCTTGCAGGGGCCGGGCGAGGCTGGCGCGATCCATCGCGTCAACTGGGACCTGCGGCACAACGTGCTTTCCGCCACGGGCATGACCATGCCTAACGTCGCCATTGAAGGCGGACGCGGCGGGCGAGGTGGCCGCGGCGGACGTGGTGGTGGCGGCGGGGGCGGTGGAGGCGGCGACGAGGGTGCCGGTGGGCGCGGCGCCGACCCGTACCCCTATGAAGTGCCGCGCTCGCTCGGGGCGCGCGGGGCGTTCGTATCGCCCGGCACGTACACGGTGACGCTGCAGGCCGGCGACGCGAAGGCGACAGCGACGGTCCAGGTGAACCCGGATCCATTGCTGACGCTGACGGTGGCGCAGCACAAGGAGCGCGAAGGATTCCAGCTCGAGATGACGGACATGCTCGCCGAGATGGTGACGATGTCGCAGCAGTTGGCGAACACGCGCAAGGACCTCACGGCCCGCCGGGATGCCGCGGCCGCCGGATCCGCCGCGCGCACGGCCGCCGATTCGAGCCTGGCGCGCCTAACGACGGTCGAGCGCTCGTTCGTCACGGCGCTCGGGCCGGCGCAGGGCAGAATCACCCAGATGTACGGTTCGTTCAACGGGAGCGGGGCACAGCAGGGATCGCTGTACCCGCCGACGTCGCCAATGAAGGCGGCGGCGCGGGAAATCCGGGCCTCAATCGACCGCGTAAAGCGGGAGATGGCCGTCGTTTCGCGCCCATGAGCGGACGGTTCGTCACGGTCCAGGACGACTTGACGGGGGGCGTCGGGCAACCGGCGCCCTTCCGTGTCAGTGTCTATAAGATTTCAGGTGTCGCACCCATGTCGGGCCGACACTTGTTTGCATCACCCAAACCCCTCCGGAGGACCGCAGATGACCCTGAATGGTCGTTCCTTCACCCCCGCACCCGCCCCACGACCGCAGGCTACGGCGCCTGCCCGTGTAGCGGATGCACGCGCGCCGCTGGTCCTTGCTGGTCGCGATGAGCGGTCGGCCTCTGGACAGCCTGGTGCCTCACCGGCGAGAGCCGAATCGCCGACGCAGTCATCGCCGTATCTCGACCGAATCGTAGTCCGGTCCCGCAGTCGCATCCTGTTCCTGGACGTTGCTGAAGTGACGTGGCTCGAGGCGTTCGGGAACTACGTCCGCTTTCACACACCGGGTGAGGTCTACACGGTGCGCGGAACGCTGACGTCGTTCGAGAAGGAGCTGGATCCGACGCGTTTCGTCCGGATTCACCGCTCGATGATCGTGAACCGCGACGTGATCCGTGAGCTGCACTCGCGGCGCACGGGCGACTTCACGCTCATCACACAGGGCGGCGAGCAGTTGACGCTGTCGCGGAACTTCCGCTCGAAGGTGCCAGAGCTTCGTCGCAGGCTGGCCTCGTAAGGGCGGACTGGTCGCGAAGTATGAGGCCCCCGGTGAGTTTCTCACCGGGGGTCTTTCGCTTACGCGATTCCGATAGCTCCGCGCAGTTTCAGAACTCCTGAAAACATTCTGAACGCAGAGTCCGCAGAGGTAACGCGGAGGAGATTCGGCGAAAAACGGAGCCCTCTGCGAAACCTGCGACCTCTGCGTTCGAAAGTGTTTTTCGGAGCCATCGGTAGCACCGGAAGCCAGTCGCAACTACTCGTGTGAACCGCATCGACGGCTAGCTGTTCCTGATCTGGCGTTCGGAGCCGTAGTTTTCGCGGAACATGGAACAGATCCCGATCCTGCGAGACCTGGTGGTGCTGGTGGCCGTCGCGATTCCGGCGGTACTGCTGGCGCATCGACTCAAGATTCCGACGCTGGTCGGGTTCCTCTTCACCGGCATCGTCATCGGGCCGCACGCGCTCGGCTTCGTCCAGGACACGCACAACGTGGCCCAGCTGGCGGAGATCGGGGCGGTGCTCCTGCTCTTCGCCGTGGGGCTGGAGCTGTCACTGTCACGGATCGTTCGCATGGGTCGGTACGTGATCCAGGGCGGCACGATCCAGATGCTTGGCACCATGGCGATTGTCGGGCTGGTGGCGTTGGTCGCGCGACTGCCGGTCAACCATGCCATTCTCTGGGGTGCGCTGGTCGCACTCTCGTCGACGGCGATCATCCTCAAGATCTACGCCGACCGCGGTGAGCTGGACGCACCACACGGGCGCGTGGTGGTGGCGATCCTGCTGTTCCAGGACCTGTGCGTGGTCCCGCTCATGGTCCTCATGCCGCTGCTGGCCGGCACGCAACAGGGCGTGTCGGCGCTGTTCCGCGCGATGCTGGTGACCGTGGTCGCCACCGGCGGGCTGATTGTCGCCGGCCGTTTCATCGTGCCGCGGTTCCTTGCCCGCGTCACCACGCTCCGCAACCAGGAGATCTTCACGCTCTGCGTGCTGGCGATCGGGCTGGGCGCGGCGTTCCTGACCTCGCGGTTCGGCCTGTCGCTGGCGTTAGGCGCGTTCCTCGCGGGCCTGATCGTGTCCGAATCGGAGTACGGGCTGCAGGCGCTGTCCGACGTGCTGCCATTCCGGGACACGTTCAGCGGCATTTTCTTCACCTCGATCGGGATGTTGCTGAACATCCGGTTCTTCTTCGAGCACGCGCTCCTGGTGCTGGCCGTGGCCGCCGGTGTCATCGTGCTGAAAACGCTGGCGGGGTACGCCGTGGTGCGATTCATCAGGCGTTCCGACCGCGCGGGAATCATCGTCGGACTCGGCCTGGCGCAGGTCGGCGAGTTCTCGTTTGTGCTCGCCAGCGTGGCCGCCACCCTGGGGCTTCTCGTCGGCGACGAGTACCAGGTGTTCCTTGGCGCTGCGATCGTAACCATGCTGGTGGCCCCGTTCATGGTCGCTGCGTCGGGTGATATCGCGGACTGGTTGCTCCGGCATCGCATGGCGCCGACGATGGAGTTCGCGACGCGGGAAGTGCGCGCGGCGAAGCCGCTGACGGACCACGTGATCATCGTCGGGTATGGGCTGAATGGCCGGAACCTGGCGCGCGCATTGCGAAGCGCCGGGATTCCGTACGCGATCATGGACTCCAACGGGCAGAAGGTTCGCGACGCGCGCATGGACCGGGAGCCGATCTTCTTCGGTGACGGCACGCGGGGTGAAGTGCTGGAGCGGATCGGAATCCAGAGGGCGCGGATGCTGGTGTTCGCGATTGCGTCACACTACGACGAAAAGCGCGGCATCCTCGTGGCGCGGCACCTGAACGCCAAAATCCACATCGTCGCGCGCACGCGATACGTCTCGGACATGGAGGAGCTTTACGCGTCAGGCGCCAATGAGGTGGTGCCGGAGGAATTCGAGACGTCGCTGGAAATCTTTGCCCGCGTGTTGCGGCGGTACGGCGTCACCGAGGGCCGGATCCGGGAGCAGGCCGAGGAAGCGCGTCGCGACCACTACGACTTGCTGCGGCAACGCGGAACGAGCATGACGCGTGTTGACGGTTTCCTGTCGCCGGTCGCGGCGAGGGTGGAGATGGAGACGCTGACGGTCAGGCGCGGGTCGCAGGCGGACGGACGTTCGCTGACAGACCTCAACGCGTTGTGCGGCGGCGCGCGCGTGGCGGCGGTGATTCGCCAGGGGCAGGTGCGCTATGACCTCGATGCGGGTTCCGTGCTCTCCCCCGGTGACACGGTGGTGTTGATCGGCAGTGGAGACGCCCTGGCCGCGGCGACGAAGGTCTTCCGCGAGGACGCGGCCAGGACCACCGGTGAAACGGCGGCGATCGGCGACTAAGCGATAGTCGAAGGCCAAAGGCCAGGGACCAAGGTGTGCACGCCTTTGGGCTTTGGTCTTTGGACTATCATTCTGGCCGTGCCCGCGCTCACCCGCACCCAGACGATTCGCATCACCACCGGCTTGCGGCACATGGCCGTGGGGGCGTTCTGGTTCAGCGTGATGAGCGTGCTCGTGAAGCTCGCCGGCCAGCGGCTGCCGAGCATGGAGATCGTGTTCTTCCGCGGCATCCTGACACTGGCGATGAGTTATGTCATCGTGAAGCGCGCGGGGATCCAGCCGGTGTTAGGCACCAACCGGCGGTTGCTCCTGCAACGCGGCATCCTGGGCGCGGCGGCGCTGGCGTGTTTCCTGTTTTCGCTCACGCACCTGCCGCTCGCTGAGGCGACGCTGATCCAGTACACGAATCCCGTGTTCGCCATCCTGGTGGCGCACTGGTGGTTCAGCGAGCGAATGGGCAACAAGGAATGGATCGCGTTGGCAGCGTCGTTGACCGGGGTGCTCCTGATCACGCGTCCCGCGATCCTGTTCGGGGGTGCGGCTTCCGACATCAATCCGGTCCACGCGTTGATCGCGCTCGGGGGCGGGATGTTCAGCGGATCGGCGTACGCAACGATCCGGCAGATGCCGAAAGAGCGACCGGAAGTGGTGGTGATGTACATGCCGCTCATGTCGGTGCCGATGTCGCTGCCCTTCATCGCGTCGAGCTGGCATGCGCCCACCTGGCAGGAATGGCTGTTGCTGATCGCCATCGGTATCTCGACGCAGATTGCGCAAACGTCGATGACGAAGGGACTGCAGGCGGAGAAGACCGGGCGCGCCACGATGGTGGGTTACGTGCAGATCATCTTCGCCGGTGCGTGGGGGGCGATACTGTTTGGCGAGTCGATTACGTTGTGGACCGTGATCGGGGCGGCGATCGTGCTCGCGGGCATGCTCTCGCTGGTCATGGTGCGGCGGGAGGCGGTGGGGATCGACGAATAGCTGGATGTGAGATGTGGGATGTGGGAGAAACCAGATTGGCACTGATTCAGCTGTTGTCCGGTTCCTCCCACATCTCACCTCCCACATCCAGTTACGGAACGATTCTCCCCGGCCATTCCCGCCCAAGCCTGATGAGCAGGGCAGCGTACATTTCGATTCCATCCCACAAGTTCCCCAGCCGAAGGTTCTCGTTCGCGGCGTGCTGGTTGTTGTCGAAGTTTGCGAGCGGCAGCGTGACAACCGGGGCGCCGAGGACTTCCGTGAACAGGTAGCCCGGCCCGCTGCCGCCTAACGTGGGCACAGCGAGGGGCGGTTGGGCGGCGCCGTCGGCCAGGGAAGCCAGCAGGGCTTTCGCGAACTCGCCATCCATTGCCGCGCGCTGGGCGGGATAGCCGGCCTCCCACTCGAGTCGCGCGATTTTCGGGTAACGAGCCCTCGTCGCGGAATCGGGAACATCTCGTACGATGTGATAGCCCTGAGCGGCGATGTGTCTTTCCACGACGTCGCGGACGTGATCCGGTCGCTGGACTGGAACCAGGCGAATGTCGAACGACGCGAAGGCCTCGGTAGAAATGACGTTTGCTCCAGTCTCCTGCACGCCACCCACGCGGATGCCCCGAACGTTGAGCGCGGGCACCATGATCCGTTCGGCGAGCATCGCGTTGTCGGCTTCGGTGCGCGCGAGGCCAAGTCCAACGCGTAGCGTAGAGTCAACTGGCGGCAACACACCGAGGGCCGCGCGCTCGGCGGCGCTGATTGGGCGCACGTCGTCATAGAACCCGGCGACCTTCACGCGGCCGTCGTCGTCACGCATGGACGCGATGAGGTTGGCGATGAGCGCGCCGGGGTTTGGCGCCCAGTTGCCGTAATGCCCGCTGTGCAGCGGTCGCGTGGGGCCGTAAACAGTGAGCTCCAGACCAACAACACCACGGAGCCCGAAGACTGCCTGCAATCGACCACTCTGGTGGACAGGGCCGTCGCAGAAGAGCCAGGCATCCGCAGCGAGGAGACTGCGATACTTCTCGAGAATTGCCTGCAGGTGACCCGATCCCGCTTCCTCTTCGCCCTCGAAGAAGAACTTCACGTTGACTGAGGGCGAGAGATTGGCTGCGCGCATGGCATCGAGCGCGGTCAGCATCGCGATGATCGAACCCTTGTCGTCGCTGGCCGAGCGAGCGTAGATGCGCCAATCGCGCTCGGTGCGTTGTCCGTCCGTGGGGAACGGGATGTCCTTCCCTCCTTGGAAAAGGGCCTTGTCGCGAAGCACGGGAGTGAAGGGCGCGCCCTGCCACTGGCGCGGGTCAACGGGTTGGCCGTCGAAGTGCGCGTAGAGAACGATGGTGCGCGTCGCGCCGGGAGCGCGGATCTCCCCGAAGACGGAGACGGGTGCGTCGGCCACCTCGAGGATCTGTGCCGTGGCTCCGCGCTGGCGCAGCATGGCCATGAGGTGATCTGCGTTGCGGCGGATGTCGGCGTGATTCGAGGCCACGTTCGGCATCGCGAGGAGCGTCGAAAACTCGCGGAGGATCTTCGCCTCGTTCGCTTCGCGGTGCCGCCTCGCTGCCGCGCGCGCCTCGCCGCCGCTCTGCGCTTCCATAGTGCCGGCGATGAGAGCAAGACCGGCGATAATTGATGCTCGTATCATCGTCATTGTTGATTCAGGTAGTGTTGAGCGTGACAACGGACTTCTGTGTGAACTTAATGCTCCTCGAAGAGCTTTTAACCACAGGGGCGCACAGAGGCGCACAGGGGATTTGAACTCCTGAGGCGTCATGGTTGAATTCTCACGCAATGACGCACAGGGCGGGCATGCGCTGAATGAAAGTTCCTCTGTGCGCCCCTGTGCGCCCCTGTGGTCAATGCTTTTTACAGCACAAGAATTGTTCTACCAAGCGCCCGGAGACGGGTTTACTACCCAGAGGCCAGACTGGACCGAACCGTTCATCGAATTCGTGGCTCTCCACAGGTGAAGCACACACAGGAGCTGAAGGTGCCTGAACCAACGTCCCGCGATCGTTCCAAACGCGTCCTCAAGGTCGCCG
>DATMBT010000213.1:0-2570 GCA_035559475.1 Gemmatimonadaceae bacterium | reverse complement strand
CGGACGCCGTCGACGACAACACTTTCCGCGAGGGCGACTCCTGGAGTGATGGCGAGCAGCGAACCCTGGTTGCGGGCGATCGACGCTGGCGCCTCGGCGCTCGTTAACGTCGCAGCGTGCGTCTGCGGCGCAAGTAAGGCGGCCTGCGGCAGCGGAACGACCGGACGCCGCGCGTAGTACGGCTGCGAGACCTGCTGAATAAACGACTGCGGCGCGCCGGCGACGAGCGAAAGCTCGACGTTCGTCCAATCGGCGCCCACTGTGTTGTCGACCACGGCCCAGCCCTGCAGCACCGCTTGTTCCGTATGGCTGTCGGGTAGCACCAGGCGGTAGGTGGACTTCCATATCGGCACTTCACTGATATAGCTCACGAGCAGCCGGCGTGTTCCGCTGCCCGTTGCTGCGAGTGTCATGCGCCGGACGTCCTGGTCGCGGCCTGACGCCACGACGGCAAGGTAGCGGCTGATGTCGTCGCGCAGATTCTGTTCAGCGATTCTTACGCTGACCGTGGGCCGCAGCTCGATGGAGCGCACCGTACCCTCGTTGGAAATCACAGTCAGGATGTCCGTGGGCTCGGCCGTGTTATCCCGGGCGGGCTTCCGTTCGATGCCGAGCAGCCGTCCGGTCGTCGTCGTCGCGCCAGAGCGGATCTCCACACGCGCCCCACGCAGCGCGTTGTAGAACTGAATGAGGTCGGGGCGTGTGCCCAGCGGGACACGCAGCGCGGCGAGCCGCTGTTCCAGTGGTGCCACCGAGTTGTAGCCGATCGACGAGATCCGCCCGTTGTCCAAATCAAGAGCGGTGAGCGAGTTGAGGACATCGTTCAGCTGGTTGCTGGTGAACTGGATTGATACGTCGACCGAGCCGGTGACTGATCCCTGGTGCTCGAAGTAGCCGACACCGCTCTTGTAGAGGACCACACGCTTCACCGGCAATTGTGCCGGCTCCGTCGTGACGGGCTGCTGCGCGCGCGGGGCAGCGGCCAGTGCAGCAATCAGCAGTGCACAGACGAAAAGACGAGTGCTCACGAGTACCTCCCTCTCCTGCCTATTGGACTCCGCTGTCCGATTTTCGGACCTGGAGGAAAGGAGTCCCGGCGGACCTCCGTTCCACCAGGTTTCTCCATTACCGTTAACTCCGTAAGCTGACTTTTCTTAAACACGATGGACCATCGCCTCTAGATCGGAAACAATCTGCACCGATGCGCGTCGTCCTCGTGGTCGCGGTTCTTCTCACAATCGGGCAGCCTTCGTTCGCCCAGCTCGCCCCGGCGAATCGGGCGGGGGTTGCGATGGGGCATCTCCATTACCGGGTCCGTGACGTCAACGCGAATCAGAAGTTCTGGTCGGCGCTCGGCGGGACTCCGGTTCGAATCGGATCGGCGCAGGCCGTCAGATTCCCGCACGTGTTCGTGTTCCTCTCACAAGGCGACTACTCAGGCTTGTCCGAGGGCGCCGTCGTCAACCACGTGGCGTTTCGGGTGCCGTCCTTCGATGTGCTGCAGAAGTCAGGAATCACGGTGGAACGACTCGCGGGGTTCCCAGGTGTTGGCAATACGACCACGCCTGAAGGCGAGCGCGTCGAGCTGTTCGAAGACGCGGCGCTCAACCTGACGTTCACGCCGGACGATGGGACGCACGTCGCCGGCTCAGACCGGCACAACAAACCGGTCGGCCTGCCGATCGCCTTTCACCACATTCACCTGTATCTGCCGGGCGAGGAGCATCTCGCGGCGAAGGTGTGGTACACGCGGATGTTCGGCGGCGTTGGCGGCAAGCGTTCGAACTACGATGCCGTCGATCTGCCGGGCATCAACCTGAATTTCAGCGGCGGCCGGACGTCGGCGCTGATGAAGGGCCGCACGCTCGAGCACATCGGCTTCGAAATCACCGGCCTCGAAGCATTCTGCAAGCGGCTGGCGTCGATGGGTGTGAAGTTCGATGCCCCCTATCGGAAGAATCCCGATGGCATCGCGACGGCCAGGCTCACGGATCCGTGGGGAACAGCCATCGAGCTCACCGAAGGCCTGCGCCAGTTTTAGTTACGACGCGGCCGGAAGGCGGCCCGATGGTCGTATACCGCCTTCCCATTACCGCTAATTCGCCGTGATCAGATATCAATCGGGATGTACCCGTGTCCCCGTCCACGTGCCAGGTCCGGACGCTTGAGGGATTGGGACGCTCTCGTCGAAGGGATGGTCACGGGTCACGTGGTAAGCAGAAACCGTGTATTGCCCGGAAAACGTGTCACCAGAGGGATCCACCGTGATCACGGCGTGAAAGCGGAATCGCGCACCGCCCACCGCAGGGTCAGGGTCGACGTAGGTCTCGGCAATGTGGTTGAGCGTGTAGGTCGACTTGCCGATCTTCCGCCAGACGCCCTGGCACACGCCGCCGCTCGGAGGGATTCCAAGAGAAATCATCATCTCCGTGCCATCGGCATGGAACTGTTGGAGTCCAAAGTCTGGTGCGAGGCCCGGTGGGAGGGGCGGGCCGTCAAAACGAAATTCCCACATGCCGATGATCGGTTCATTGCTCTTGTCAGCGTTGCTTTGAGCACTGATAGCGCCC
>DATMBT010000212.1:0-3334 GCA_035559475.1 Gemmatimonadaceae bacterium | reverse complement strand
CCCATACTCTGGAATCCGAATGGAACAGTGATGTTCCATCCGTCGTCGAACGGATCAGCGTAGTCGCCGCTGGGAGCGCTCCACCCCGCGGCAAGGCCCCAGTAGAAACCTCGACGCGTGAGAGCCGACGGAATAATGGTCGTCTGCTGTTGAGCAGCCGCCGCAGCAGCCGCCTCAGCGGCGCGAATGCTGTCCGCCCGTGCAATCGAATCGAGCCGCATCTGCTCGAGGCGCGCGGTCTCGATGCGGGCGAGCGAGTCACGGATCATCTGTACGGCACGCGCGACCGAGTCGCGGTATGCCTGCTCCGAGCGCATGAGCGAGTCGTTGCGGGCCTGGAGCATCGCGATCGAGTCGCGACGTGCAGCATTCGCGATGGAATCGGCTCGCGCTGCGGAATCACGACGGACCACGTCGCCTCCAGACTCCTTCTTCACTGGTATGCGCTGCTGAGACGTCGCCTGCGCGCCGACTTCCGTCACGCTCGCAAGCGATGCGGCCAGAACCGTGGCCGACACGAACCTCCACAATGCATGAACTCGCATTTTGCCGAACCTCCTCGCCGTCGCTACATGTTGCTGCAACATTGCCCACGATCCGGACGGCGATACGAGTGGACCATGGTCCCACGAAGTGGGGAAGGGAGTGACGTTGATCACGAACAACGGTGCATGGGCATGGTGCAACCACGCGTACTCGTCAGGCATAACGCTGACGCTGTGAGGCGACTGCCCGGCGCGAAGACGTTCGGGACGGTGGCCAGGCGCACCACCGCGGCCGGGACTGTTTCCCCGTGGGGCCATCAGCCCGGGCCGCGAGTTCCTGTTACCTGCCATCGAGAGGTTCATCGCAACGCATCCCGCGCCCCTGCCCCGGGAACGGGCATCGCCTAACGATCGTCAGCCGGTTAGTTACTTGAATGCCCAGATCAGGCCGAAGCCCAGCTGTCCCTGGCCGACCCAGGACGTGCCTTCCACGGCGTAGCACCCCCAGTAGTCGCACCAGCCGCCATACGTGCCCGATGGCACCGGGGTGACCATCCAGCGCGCGTCGAAGCGGAACCCGATCTTCTGTCCTTCGGGCACGAAGCGCGCGCCGCCGCCGAGCGTCCACGCCCAGCGCGTGCTGCTGCCCAGTTGACCGGCCTTCGGGTCGAGCACATTCATGCCGATTGACGCGGAGATGAAGGGCCTGATGTTGCCCTCGCCGCCCATCGGGAAGTCATTCCGCCCGCCGATCTGGATGTAGTTGTTGGCGAACCCGCCAAGCTGTCGCGAGGTACCGACCGTCGGGTCGAAGCTCAGGTCCGTGTCCTGGCGGATGTAGGTCAATTCGACGGCTGAAGTGCCGGTCGCCGAAAAACTGAGGATGGCGCCCCAGCTGAACGAATCCTCTTCCTGGATCTTTCCGGCGGGAATCGTGGCAAACGCATCGGTACCTAACGATCCGCCCCACTGATAGCTGCCGAACGGCGTGAGCTCGACGCGCGGCGCGGGACGGTATCCCTGGGCCTCCAGCGGCCGCACGGATAGCGAAGAAGCAAGCGCCAGCGTAAGCGCGATGATTCGTGAAGAGGGAATGCGAGGCATGTGCGCTCCGTGATGGTCCGCGGCCTGGCGTCGGAAGAATGCCGAGCTCTGCCCCGGGTGCGGTTTTTCATGATGCCGCAGCCCACAGGGGAGCGGCCATCGGACCTTCGTTCATTGACCGGGGAAACCGCCGATCATCCACACGGATCCGGCCGTCGTCATCATCGGCCGGATGCTGTGCCTGACTGGTCAGCGCGGAGTGGCGCCGATGCCGATGGCGAATCCCCAGTACGACCAGGCGGCCTTGTCACCGCCCAGGTAGTCACCGGCCTTGAACGGATAGTTGTAACGAATCGTGAAAGAGAACGCGGTGCCGCCATAACGCTGGCCGATCAGGACGCCGGCTTCAGGCGCGAGACCAAAGTGCCAGTGGGTGTCATCGGCGGTGAGGATGCCGAAGTCCAGGGTCTGCCTGACCCGGTAGGTCCCCAGCCCCAGTCCGCCGAACGGATACACGGTGCGCTCCTGCTCGGCGCCCGCCCAGTACCGCGCGCGCGCCAGCATCGGGATCACCATCAGGTGACGGTAGGTGCGACCGGTCGCTGTGCCCGTGGGAAAATCGAACGAACTGACGTCGTCTTCCTGGTAGATCTCCTGCCATCCGAGGATGAGTCCCGCCGAAACGTTAGGCTTCACGAACCAGTCGCCCTCGAACGTGAAGCCAAGCCAGCTGTAGTTGTCGATGTAACTCTTCGTTTCGCCGACGGGCATGGCGGTTGACCAGGTAAACGTCCCCATGAAGGGGGCCTGGCCGGCGGCGGGGCTGGACAGCATCGTCAGGCCCAGCAGCGCGGCTGCCCACCCGGACAACGAACGACGCGCACCGGTGCACTGGATCCTGGTCATTGCGGTGGACCTCCTCTCAAGTACGGCGACTGGGCAAACGCCTGGTCAATGCCGGCGGTGGCGATCGCGATGTTGGTGCTTTGTCCCTCGAGCACGCCGTTCACCGCGAAGGTCCAGACCACGGGGACGCGATCCTGTCCTGCGACCGGGGACGTTGGTCGGGCGTCGATCATGTTCACCAGCAACGTGCCGGTCGTGTAGGCGTAAGCGTACCAGTACCCGGGGTAGTACCAGCCAGAGCCCGCTCCCCATCCGGGTGGCCAATACCCATACCAGTACCAGTAGTCCCACCAGATGTAGCTGAGGAAAATGTTGGTCGTCGTACTGACCGATGCGGTGACAAAGACGTCGACGGCTGTCGCGCTCGGGTTCACGACCTCCACCCAGCCCAGGGCATTGAGGTTCGATCGGATCGAGGAGAGGATGCTGGCCTCCGTCGACACCGGCAGGTCGTCGTCGTTGTCCTCGTTGCGCGGGATTTCCACCACGGAATCGACGAGCGCGTACCGCGTAACGGACACGAAGTCCGCCGTGGTGTCGACCAGCGTGGTGACGGAGCTGTATTGCGTCGTGGAGTCCACCGCGCGCCCGGGATAACAGGCGGCAGTGGCAGCCAGACAGGCGACAGCGAGTAACGATCTCCTCAACTTGACCAACTCCCCGCCCCCGTGGCACCGGGCGCGTTAGGTGTGCGCACCATGGTCCGAAACCGCCGGCGTTCCAGCCGCGGCGGCCATTCATCGAATGGCATGGTAGGAGTCCCGGGAGGGACGCGCCCATTGTCCTTTCGTTCAACCGCGCAGTGGCGACGTGTCACTGAGGGCAGGGTGACGAGCCGTTAGGCTTCCGGGTCGTCGCGCGGCAGGAGGCCTCCACCGGTTCCCGGTGGCGATTGGCCC
>DATMBT010000211.1:0-2206 GCA_035559475.1 Gemmatimonadaceae bacterium | reverse complement strand
GACGATCTGGTCGGTTACGCTGGCTGGCGGCGGAGAGCGACGGATCTCCGCCGAAGGGGTTCGCGCCGACGCCCCATCATGGGGACCGGGCGGCCAGATCGTCTATCACTCCGCCGCCGGCAACGGCAGCCAGCTCGAGATCGACGGTCGCGGCCTGACGGGTGAGGAAAACGCGTTCCCATTCCGGGCAGCGTGGGCGTCCGCGACTGAAATCTTCTACGTCTCCGATGGAAAGATCCGCCGGCGCTCTGTCGCCGGCGGCGACTCGCATACCATAGAGTTCTCCGCCACGCTCCCGGTAATGGCCGCGCGTCCGCTAAGGACGGTTTCCTCCAGGCCTCCGGCCACGGGCCCCACGCCCGCGAAGGGCATCATGAGCCCGGCCATTTCGCCCGATGCCAGGTCTGTCGCGTTCGCCGCACTCGGCGACCTCTGGCTCATGCCGATGGGTGGGAAGCCGGAGAACCTGACGAAGGACCGCTTTCTCGACACCGAGCCGGCGTGGTCCGCTGACGGAAAGTTCCTCGCGTGGTCCACGGATCGAGGTGGACAACTGCTCGACCTGTGGATCCGCGACATGTCCAGTGGACAGGTCCGCCGCCTGACGAGTACTGAAGGCTCGGCGATGGGTGCTGCGTGGTCGCCGGACGGCCGTCGCATCGCGTTCCTGAACGTCGATGGCGTGTGGCGTCGCGCGAGCGTGAACGTCGTGGACGTCGCGACCGGAGCGGTGACGCAGGTTCACCCTCCCCTCTTCGGGCCGGGGAATCCGTCGTGGTCCAGGGACGGCAGTCGCGTCCTCGTCGCAGCGTTGACGCCGTATTCGGGCCGGTTCCGCGAGGGCACGAACCAGATACTCTCGATCTCGACCTCGGGCGGCGACTCGTCCTGGTTCACTCCGGTCGCGCACCGGGGCATTGACTCGCGCGTGGGGAACGGCCCGGTGCTCTCCCCCGACGGCTCCGCCATGGCGGTGGTCTACGCAGGGAAGCTGTCCCTCATTCCGACGGGGGCCTCGGGTGCTCCCACCGGTGCGCCGCGCCGCCTGACGAGTGACATGGCGTACATGCCCACGTGGACCGCCGATTCAAAGTCGATCCTCTACCAGTCGATGGAAAAGCTGCGGATCGTCGATGTCGCGACGGGAACCTCACGCGATGTTCCCATGCAACTCACGTACACGCCTTCGGCACCATCAGGCCGATACGTCATTCACGCCGGGCGGCTCGTCGACATGAAGGGCGACTCAGCGCGCGCCAACATGGATGTCGTCGTCAACGGCAACCGGATCGAGTCGGTCGTGCCACACGCGGCATCCGTGCACGGCAACCTGCGTGTCGTTGACGCGGGTTCACAGACCGTCATGCCCGGCCTGATCGAGTACCACTCGCACATGCAGAAGGACCTGGGCGAAGCGCACGAACGCGCCGCGCTGGCGTTCGGGATCACGACCGTGCGCAGCCCCGGGAGCACGCCGTATGAAGCCGTCGAGGACAAGGAAGCCGTCGATGCCGGTGTTCGCATCGGGCCGCGCATTGTGGCAGCCGGCTACCTCATGGAATGGCAACGCGTCTACTACAAGATGGCCGTGGCGATCGCCGACTCGGCGCATCTCGAGCTGGAGCTCGCACGCGCGCAAGCGCTCGGACATGAAGTGCTCAAGGCCTACGTCCGCATGCCCGACCTCCAGGCAAAACGGGTCGCGGAATTCGCGAGGGCCTCGGGTACCATGACGTCGTCGTCGCACGAGGTGTACCCGGCGGCGCTCTCGGGACTCGATGGCACTGAACACACGACCGGCACCAGCCGCCGCGGGTTCTCGCCGAAGGTGGCCACGTTGAACCGCAGTTACGACGACGTGGCACAGCTGTGGGGGAAATCCGGCATGACCTTCACGCCAACGCTCGCGTTAGGTGGGGCCACCATGGCGCGCATGATCGCCGCCGATTCGACCTTGCGGACCGATGAACGTTTCGGGTTGTACCCGTCGTGGCTGAGCGCACAGGTAACGGGCGGCGGTCGCGGTGGGGCGCGCGCAGGCGGTGGTGGTCGCGGCGGCGCCGCTGGTGGTGGAGGGCGCGGCGGTCGGGGAGGTGCTGCCAACACCCAGGGCGGCATCGACGCCATGATCGTGAACGCGCAGAACGCCGGCGCCCGCGTGGTGGCGGGCACCGACACGCCCAATGCCGCCAACGTCCAGGCCGAG
>DATMBT010000210.1:0-6533 GCA_035559475.1 Gemmatimonadaceae bacterium | reverse complement strand
CGCGCCCGTGACCGGGTTCGCCTCAGTGAAGCCGAGCCACTGCTCGCCGGTCCCGCCGCGGTAGAGTGCGAACCTTGCCTTTCTCGTCAGGCGCACTGGTGCACCAGCCGACAGTGCCACGACCGGTGGCGTTCCCGCGATAGTGAGGCGCCAGCCGGGCCGTCCGGCGTCCTGTACAGGATCGAGCAGTGCGTTCCCCGGACAGCGCCCCGGCGCATGCGCCACGGCAGTCACCGGGAAGCCCTCCCAGCGATCGTCGCCCGCAAGATCCGTGTTGCCCTCGAGGAACAGCCAGGCGGTGTCACCAGGTTGCGGCGCCGTGCGGAACCGCGCGAAGGCCTGGCCGGATGATACCGAGTCCGGTGCGAGGTCGATCGAGCTGCTCGTCAGGGCGCAGGCGACACCTGTGCCAACGGCAAGCCGGAACACGATCGACGAATCGGACAGCGGGCCGATGTCTCCGCTTGCCGTGGATGCGCCACGAAGCTCAATGGCGATAGCCTCGTGCGCGGCCGCGTGCTGGGCGCGGGACTCGAGGATGGCCAGCATGCCGCTGTGAAAGCGTGCCTGACGATCGAGTGAACGCAGCGTGGCCGCACCGACGATGCCGAAGACGACCAGCGCCACCAGCAGTTCGACCAGCGAGGCGCCACGGGCGAGCCGCGGCCATTTGCTGCCTGACGTCAACACGGGAGCAGTCCGCTCATGGGCCAGCGCCGGGGACCCTTGCGGGTTGCCAGCTCGAGGGTCGCGTCGATCGCGACGGTGCGCGTCGCCGGTGCTGCGATCCAGCGAACGGTGGCCAGGCCCTGTGTGAGCTGTCCCGATGCCACCGCGGCGCATGGTACGGCGCGAAGGGAATCCATGACTCGTCCCGCCAGCACCGCTCCCTCGGTAATCGCGCGTGCCTCACCCGCCTGGCCGGCGATGAACGCGCCACTCGACGCCAGGCCGAGTATGCCCACGGCGAAGATGAGGATCGCGGCGAGAACTTCCGGCAGCGTGAAGGCGGATCTCATGAGCGGCAACGTAGGGCACCCTGTGATCCCTGCCGTCACCCTCACAACGCGGGTCAGGTCATTTCAACGCAACGGCGATCCGCGACGGAGATGGCGTTCAACAAACAGGGGGCCGACTTCGTCGACCCCCCGTTCATTACGGACCTTTCTGTTTGCGACTACCGGATCACTGTCGTGCCACCGCTCCCGCCACGTGCGGCAGCGGCCACCAGTGCGACGATGACAATCACCGCAGCGGCGCCGAGGACGAGCCACAGCGGATCGGTGTACCACACCGTGCGGTCGTCGGTCAGGTTGATGTCGACCTTGGTATCACCACCGGGCTGGGCCGGTGGCTGGACTGTTGCTGTTTGTACCGCGCTCGTCACGAGAAAGGGCGTGTCGAGAGTCGGCGACGCTGAAGCGACCCCAGCGCCCGCTGACAGCAGCAACGCCGTCGCAACCATCATTGAAATGCGCATCGTCTCCTCCTGCAGGTTTCGATCACCCGATGAGCGCGCTCGATCGGGATGCCGGGGAACCGGCGTTTGCCATCGTACCTGCGTGAGGGCGCTTAGGTCCGGCGAGCGGGAGCATGCTGGAACAGCCGGGTTTTTCGCGTTAGGCAGGCTGACGCTGCCGCCTCTCTCGGAAGTATCAAGTCCACGTACCCACGATTGACGCTGCCAAGCGTGGAACACGGATCACGCGGATTGCCAGGACAACAGGGATACTGCATTGGCGAAAGACCGGACACCTGGAGCGACGCGACCATTCACACGTGTCGTCGCTTGGGTGTCCGGTCTTTCGCCAACGAAGTACCCGCGGTTTTCTGTGGCACCCGCGTTATCCGCGTTCACGCTTTGACCGGCGACAATCGTGAGTATCCAGAAAAGCGGAAGGGCGACGACCTTTCGGTCGCCGCCCGTTCCACCTCAGTAGCTGAGAGCTACGAGGTTACTGGCACTTCGGTTCGCCATCGACCGTGGCCGGGCTCACCGCAGCAACACCGATGAAGATCGCGCAGGTCTTGGCCGTACCAGAGTGGCCAGACGTCGCGCTCCAACCCGTACCACCCGACGCCGTCGAGTTGATCGTCACGCCCGATGACGGCACGAAGCCGTTCAGGGTCGACGCAGTCGCGCCACCAACGTTCGACGCGGAACCCGACACATACACCTGGAAGTCAGCGAAGTAAGCCTCCTGCGTGGTCGCCATATTGCGCAGGTCGGACTTCATCGAAGCCAGGTACGCCTTCTCCTTCGTGTTCGCGAACTTCGGAATGGCGATAGCCGCCAAGATGCCGATGATCACGACAACGATCAGGAGCTCGATAAGGGTGAAACCCTTGCGAATCTTGTTGCTCATGCTGTGGTCTCCGTAGATCCCTGGTGAGGTGGAAGTCGCCCGAAGAGGCTTGGCGCTTTCACCGGTTGATTGGCAACACGTGGACCACGAGAGGTGCCAGAGACTCAAGCAACGATGCTGCAAGGCCTTGGCTGGATCACCTTCACTGCGACTCGATCGCGGTACGACCCGTGAAATGCGACCTGTCTTGCAGTCTGCGACCCTGCTTCGGGTCGCCGATCCCCTCTGCGTCCACGTCGCCAGCCGATTAAGCGCAAACGACTTGGGAACACAGCCTAGACTGGGTGTCGGCCTAACGGGTAACAGCGAAAACGCACCAGGATCACGGTGTGCGCTGGGTCACAGGGCGCACGAGATTGAACCGCACGATATGCCAGAACGCCGCCACGCCATCCTTCCATCCGATCTTCTTCCCCTCGGCGTACGTGCGCCCTGAGTAACCAATTGGTACTTCCCAGATACGGGCGCCGGCCTGCGCCAGCCGTGCCGTCACCTCCGGCTCGAAGCCGAAACGGTCCGCCGTCAGTACCAGCGAGCGTGCCAGGTCCCCACGGATGGCCTTGTAGCAGGTTTCCATGTCCGTGAGGTTCAGGTTCGTGAACATGTTGCTCACGGTCGTGAGGACCGAGTTCCCTATGCTGTGCCAGAAGTACAACACGCGATGAGAGCCGCCGAGGAAGCGTGACCCGAAAACCGCGTCCGCCTTGCCCTCGATGATGGGATCGAGCATGACCGACCAGTCAGCAGGGTCGTACTCGAGATCCGCGTCCTGCACGATGACCACGTTACCAGTGCTCCGGTGGAGCGCCGTGCGAATCGCCGCACCCTTCCCCTCGTTGATCTCCTTGTGAACGAGGACGTCGATCATGCCTGCTTCGTGCAGTCGATCGAGAATCGCCCGGGACCCGTCGGTCGAACAGTCGTTGACGCAGATGATCTGGGTGCGTATCGGGACGGACTTCACCTGTTCGATGATGATCCGGATCGTGTTCTCCTCGTTATAGACCGGAACCAGCACCGACAGGAGCAGCTCGTCAGGAGCGATGGGCGACCGTCCACGCAGGCGCGGGACCGCGGCCTCGATGGCCTCGTTCGACAGCGGAGTGAGGGAGCGACGGGTAGGAGCGCTCATTGAGTGATGCGTTCGTAGATGTAGGCGTTTGAAATCATCCGGTACCGGCGCAACAGCGGTGCGTTCCCTGTCGTCAGCGCCTCTGCGGCGCGTTGTCCTGGCATGGACGTCGTGATGTAGAAACGTGGAGTGTACGTGTCGATCATCGACCGCACCGCTGCAATGTTATCGCTATCACTCGGCGCGCGCAGCCGCTCACTTGGGCGGAACGTGGACGTTGGCGTGCCGCGACGCCCGGTATACAGGTAGACAATCAAGTCATCGTCCGCCATCAACACATCAGACGGCTCGGTGCGGGAAGCGACCCATTCCACCATCGGTTTAGCGCGAGTGCCGGTGTCACGCTGGACGGACGCCCACCATTCGTGGCGATAGCCTCGAACGTTGTATGTCGCAAACCCGGAGACCAGGACCGCGGCACTCGCCAGTGCGGCCACTCGAAGCGCGCGCCCCGCACCCTGAGTTGGAGACCAGCGCCAGATCGTCACCAGGCCCGCGAACCCGCATAACGTCAGCAGGGGCCAGACCGCGAACACGAATCGATCGGGTGCAAATGGCCAGAGCACGACCACCGCCGCATAAGCCAGCAGGAACAGGAACGTCACCGGGGAACGCTTCGCGAACACCGCCAGGCCAATGGCCGCAAGGCTGCAGACGCCAACGAAAGCGATGGCGCGGGGCCAGGCCAGCGAGATGGGCATGAACAGGTAGCCGACGAAACCCTGGATACTTTTTACGTTCGCGATCACGACCTCACGCACGAAAGTCATGCCACCTTCCTGGACACCCTGCGCGATCCAGGGACCGTAGGCGCCGTATTTGCCCATGAGAACCGGCGGTATTTCACCCTGCCAGGCGTTCAACCAGAGTTGCCACGGCACGAGCAGGACGGCCGCTGAAGCCGCCATGACCACCGCACCTCGAAACTGGCGGCGCAGGAGCATCACGAGCAGCGCCGCCGGCAGGATCGCGCCACCGAGCGTGCGAACCAGCGCCAGGAGTCCACACGCCAGGCCAGCCGCAAGCGCATAACGCGGCGTCCCGTCCTCCACCGCGCGTTCCGAGAGCAGGAGCGCCGGGAACAGCAGGGCCATGAACATCGGTTCGGAGAGCACGACTCCCGTCACCAGCAACACGACGATGGCGAGACTCCCAGCGGCGCTCACGAGCGCTGAACCCAGAGGCCTCCAGTTCAGGCGCTTGCGGGCGAAGGCCCAGGCACCTAACGCCGCAAGGCCAAGCCAGGCGGCGTTCGCGAACTTGAACAGGACGATGTTCCCGGGAAAGGAGGGCGAGAGCCTCCAGAGCAGCGAGAGGAAAAACGGATACCCCGGGGGGTAGTGCGTTGCGTGCGGCGCCCCCGGAAGGTTGATCATCCGGTACCCTTCCCCGGTGGCCAGCGCCTTGGCCAGCACGGTGTAGATGGCGTCGTCCTGGTACGCGCCAACCGGCCATGGGGTGACCGTCAGCAGCGCCACGAGCATCACCAGCGCCGGGAGCGCGAGGGGCAACACGCGCTCGAGCAGGCTGCCGGCCGCTGGCGCCGTAGGGCTACGCATGGTCACGGGGACCGCCGAGGTCACGCCGCGTCATGGAGCGACCCGTTCGTAGACCGCATGATTCGGAATGAAGCCGAGTTTGCGAAGCGCCGGGTTCGATCCCGAGGTCATGACATCCGCCGCAGCCATGTGCGCCGGGAATCCGGTGATGACGTAGCGTGGCTCAAAGGTGGTGATCATGGCTTCCACCCAGTGGACATGCTCATCCGGCGAAAATGGCCGGACTCGCTGGCTGGGCAGGAAGGTGGACACCGGCACACCCCGGCGACCCGTGTACAGGTAGACGACCACGTCATGCTCCGTCGCCAGCACATCACCGGGGCGGGTATTGGTCGCGACCCACTCGACCAGCGGCTTGGCACTCAGCCCCGTGCGCCGTTGCAGGTCGGTCCACGACTGCCGCTCGCGCCAGTTGTACGCGGCGTGGCCCGCCACGAGAAACACACCGGCGCCTAACGCCAACGCACGCACCATCGGCCGGGCCCGTCCGGCGGCCCGCCATTGCCAGGCAGAATGGATCGCGACCGCCACCACGAGGACAAGACTCGGCCACAGCCCGATCAGGAAGCGGTACGGATCAAACGGCCAGATGGTGATGAGAACGAGATAGAGGACGAAGAAGGCCGCGAGTACCGCCGAACGTCTCGCCAGGACGACCAGGCCTCCGATCACCATGGGCACCAGCGCTGCCAGCGTCACGATGCGTACCCACTTGATGTCCACGGGCATGAAGGCGTAGCTCAGCGTGTTCCCCATGCCGGCCAGGTTGTAGACGACGACATCGCGACCAAACGCCACTCCCCCGCTCCGGTATCCCTCAGCGAGCCAGGTCGAGTAGTTGCCGTACTTTCCCATGAGGATGTGCGGGACTTCGTCGCCATACGCGCTGATCCACAATTGCCATGGCACGAGGAACAGCGCTGACGCCGCCACGACCGCGATTGCGGCCATGTGACGACGTCGCAGCAGGAGGACCAGCACCGCACCGGCGATCGCCACGACGCCGATCGTTCGCACCATCGTCATCGCGCCAAGGAGGGCACCCGCCAGCACCGCGAGGCGAACGTCTCCGCGATCCATGCAGCGCTCGATAACGATCAACGCCGCAAACAGCAGGGCGACGAACAGCGGTTCGGAGAGCACGAGGCCGGCGAGCTGCAACATCGTGATGGACGCAGTACCGAACGCCGCAGCGACCGCAGCCCCTGCAGCACCCATCCCCAGTCGCGATCGTGCGAACCAGTACACCCCGACGGAGGCGACCGCGAGAAGCACAGCGTTCGCAAACTTGAACACGACAACGTTGTCCGGAAAATCAGGCGCGATCCGCCACAGGAGCGAGAGGAGGAACGGATATCCCGGCGGGTAGTGCGTCGCGTGCGGCGACCCCGGAAGGTTGATCATCCGGTAGCCGTCGCCCGTCGCCAGCGCCTTCGCCAGCAACGTGTAGATCGCATCGTCTTCGTACGCCCCCAC